>JANXYT010000438.1 GCA_025355915.1 Holophagaceae bacterium | reverse complement strand
CCCCGTGAATCTGCACGGCCCGGTCGCAAATCCAGACGGCGCTTTCCGTGGTGAAGAGCTTGGCGGTGGCGGCCTCCACCGTACAGGTCTTCCCGGCTTCCTTCAGGGCCGCGGCCCGGTAGACCAGCAGCCGGGCGGCCTGGAGGCGCGCCTCCATCTCGGCCAGGTAGGTCTGGATCATCTGGTGCTCGCCGATGGGTTTGCCGAAGGAGATGCGGGCCTTGGCGTAGGCCACGCTCTCGTGCATGGCCCGCTGGGCGATGCCGAGGGCCTGGGCGGCGATGCCGATGCGTCCGCCGTCGAGGCCGCCAAAGGCCACCTTCAGGCCATCACCGGGCTTGCCGAGCATGGCGTCCTCGGGCACGAAGGCGTCTTCCAGCGCCACCATGACGGTCTTGCTGGAGCGGAGACCCATCTTCTCCTCGGGCCGGCCCATGACCACGCCGGGCTGATCCACATCGAGGATGAAAGCGCTGATGCCTTTCTTTCCCTTTTCGGGGTCCGTGCGGGCCATGGTGACGAAATAGCGGCCCACGCCGCCGTTGGTGATCCAGGCCTTCGCGCCGTTCAGTTTCCAGCCACCGTCCACTTTGGTGGCGCGGGTTTTCAGGGCCGCGGCGTCGGAACCAGCGTCGGGCTCCGTGAGCATGAAGCCGCCGAGCAATTCGCCGCTGGCCAGGGGTTTCAGGTATTTCTGCTTCTGCGCCTCGGTCCCGAAGGACAGGATGGGTGCACAGGCCACGGAGTTGTTGACGCTCATGGTCACGGCCACGGAGGCGTCGGCGTAGGCAATCTGCTCGAGGGCCAGAATGTAGCTGAGGAAGTCCGCGCCCGCGCCGCCGTAGGCTTCGGGCACGGTCATGCCAAGAAAGCCCATTTCGCCAAGCCGTTTCAGGATGTCCTTGGGAAACTCGCCGCTGGCATCCCGGGCCGCGGCGCCGGGATCGATCTCGGACATCGCGAAGTCGCGGGCGGCAGCGCGGATGGCGGACTGGTCTTCGGTGAACACGGGGAACATGGATACTCCGGAGGATGCGTCAGGTTACCAAGCACCAGCCCCTGGCCCCCCGGGAGGAGGGCCGGCCATGACGCGAATCACAGACCGCGGCCGTCAGAGCTCAGGCTCCGAGTGTTTTCCTCAACAGCTGGACAGCCGCCTTCGACCCTTCCCACTTCATGCGCTCAAAAGCCTCGTCGAGGCCGCACCACAGGTATTCGCTGTGCTCCGCCGGTTCGAGGCGAACCGGGATATCCGGGGCCACCTCCATGGAGAAGCAAGTCTCGGTGTTGAAGCGCGGTTCGGCGTCGGGGAACCGCACGATGGAAGGATCCACCCAGAAGCTGTGGGCGAGGTCCAGGGGCCGCAGGGTGCCCCTGAGGCCGGTCTCCTCCAGCAGCTCGCGATGGGCGGTCTGCTCCGGTATTTCGCCCGGTTCCATCATGCCGGTGACGCTCTGCCACCAGTGACCATGCTGGGGCACCCGCAGCATCATCAGGATCTCGGGGCCAGCCGTCCCCCGCCGCCAGGTGAGGGCCGAAACACTGCGGCTGGGCTGGCGTATGGGCTGAAGGTCCATGGCGAGGCATTCGGTGAGGTGGGTCTGGAGGTGGTCCGCGGCCGCCTCCCAGGTGGGGGCGTCTTCCCCCAGCACGGAAGCCAGGCTGCAGACACCCTTGTCGGTGAAGCCGCAGGGCGTGATCCAGCGAAAGTGGTCCAGGTTGGGCCGCACGTTGAACGCGATGCCATGCGTGCTGATCCAGCGGCTGAGGTGGAGGCCGATGGCGCCAAGTTTTTCCGGGCCCCGTGGCGTATTGACCCAGATGCCCGGTGCGCCCTTGAGGCGGTCGGCCACGACGCCGAAATCCGCCGCCGTGCGGATCATGGCCTCCTCGAGCCCTCGGACGAGACGGCCCACATCTTCGCGGCCGCCGCGCAGGTTGCAGATGGGGTAGACGACGATTTGCCCAGGTCCGTGGTAGGTCACTTCGCCACCGCGATCCGTGCAGTGGACGCTCACGCCTTGAACGGCCAGGAAATCATCGCTCATGTGGATATCGGCCGGCGTGGCATTGCGACCCAGCGTGAACACGGAATCGTGCTCGAGGATCACCAGCTGATCGGGCCGGTCCCCTTGGCTCACATGCTCGGCCAGGGCCTTCTGCATCCGGAGGCCTGCGGGGTAGAACACCCGCTTGAACCGGCGGAGCTGGGCAGGGCGGGGGACGGAGAAGCCGACGGCGGACATGGATCGAGTCTACCCGGACGCCGCTAGCTCCCGCCCTCTGCCATGATTGAGGAAGAAATGAGTCTGGATCCTTTTACCATCGGCCGCTACAAGGTCCTCGGCACCCTCGGCTCCGGGGCCATGGGAACGGTGTATCTGGCTGAAGACCCGCTGCTCAAGCGCTCCCTGGCCATCAAGGTCGTGCGGGAAGGCACGGGAGACGCGGAGGTGCTGTTGCGCTTCAGGCGCGAGGCCGAGGTATCGGCCCGCCTGAACCATCCGAATGCCATCACGGTGTTCGACGTGGGGGAGGAGCCGGACCTGGGCCCCTACCTGGTGATGGAGTACGTCGAGGGCGAGTGCCTCTCGGACCGTCTCAAGCGGGGAGCCCTGGAACCCGGACAGGCAGCGGGTCTGCTCCTGCAGGCGGGCGATGCCTTGGAAGCGGTCCATGCCCTGGGCATTCTCCACCGCGACATCAAGCCC
>JANXYT010000413.1 GCA_025355915.1 Holophagaceae bacterium | reverse complement strand
CCTGGTCATCGAGGGCGCCAGCGCCGGCGGGCTGCTCATGGGCGCCGTCACGAACCTGCGGCCCGACCTCTTCAAGGCCGTGCACAGTGCCGTGCCCTTCGTGGACGTCATGAACACCATGCTGGACGCCAGCCTGCCCCTCACCGTGGGCGAGTATCTCGAGTGGGGCAATCCCAATGAGAAGGCGGCGTTCGAGTACATGCGGGCCTACAGCCCCTACGACAACCTCCAGAAGAAGGCCTATCCGGCCATCCTGGTGACCACCAGCTTCAACGATAGCCAGGTGATGTACTGGGAGCCCGCGAAATACGTGGCCAAGCTCCGCACCCTCAAGACCGATGGCAAGCCCCTGCTGCTGAAGATCAAGATGGAGCCCGCCGGTCACGGCGGCGCCTCCAGCCGCTACGACGCCCTGAAGGACAAGGCTTTCGAGATGGCGTGGATGCTTCAGCAAGTGGGCATTACCAAGTAGCCGTTCATGGCTCCAAAGGGCGATGCGCCCTTTGGAGCTAACCGAAAAAACAGGGAGGTGGCTGATGGTAGTTTCACCTGTGCCTGCGGGGTACCACACGGTGACGCCCTACCTGGTTGTGGAGGATGCCGAGGGTCTCATTACCTTTCTCCGCCACGCCTTTCAGGCGGAAGAGTTCAGCCGCACGATCCGCCCGGATGGGACCATCGCCAACGCCGGGGTCTGCATGGGCGATTCCAGAATGATGGTGGCCCAGGCCAGGGATCCCTGGAAGCCGATGCCCTCGGGCTTCTACCTCTACGTCCCTGATACGGATGCCGTGTACCAGGCGGCTTTGGCGGTGGGTGGGGTGTCCGTGATGGAGCCTTCCGACCAGTTCTACGGCGATCGCAACGCCGGAGTGCGGGATCCCTGGGGCAACCACTGGTGGATCGCCACTCACATCGAGGATGTGGACGAGGCCGAGATCCAGCGCCGGATGGCGACCCGGGGGTAGGCCAGCCAAAAGGACCTTTTCACCGCCAAGACGCCAAGAAAAGAAAAATAGAAAAACAAGCGCTTTTGCAGGTCTTGGCATCTTGGCATCTTGGCGTCTTGGCGGTGATCTTTTTGTCTTTTGATCGTGTGGATCCGAGTCGAAGGTTGAGTCCCGGCCTCACACCCGCGACAATGGAGGGTTGCGGTCCTCCGCCTGTCCCCGCGCTTCGTGCGGAGTCGGAATCCGTTCCGCACCTTTCTATGTCCGGAACCCCATGTCCCTTCCCGAAGAAATCCAGCGGCGACGCACCTTCGCCATCATCAGCCACCCCGATGCGGGCAAGACCACCCTGACCGAGAAATTGCTGCTCTATGGCGGGGCCATCGACCGCGCGGGATCCGTCAAAGCCCGGGAGGGCGGGGCGGCGGCCCATTCCGACTGGATGAGCATCGAGCAGGAGCGCGGCATCAGCGTTACCTCGGCGGCCATGCAGTTCGAGTACCAGGGCAAGGCCATCAACCTGCTGGACACGCCGGGCCACCAGGATTTCAGCGAGGATACCTACCGGGCGCTCACGGCCGCCGATTCCGTGGTGATGCTGCTGGACTGCGCCAAGGGCGTGGAGGAGCAGACCAAGAAGCTCTTTCGCGTGGCCAGGGAGCGCAGACTTCCCATCTTCACCTTCGTGAACAAGCTGGACCGCCCCGGGCGGGATCCCGTCGAACTCATCGACGAGGTGGAGGAACTGTTCGGCCTCCATGCCGTGCCCATGACCTGGCCCATCGGCTCAGGCACCGATTTCAAAGGCGTCTACGTGCGCGCCACTAGCCAGATCCAGGTCTTCGAGCGGGCCAAGGCGGGCCGCAAGGCCCGCATCGCCGGGAAGGGCGGGTTGGACGATCCCGAGATCGCGGCCCTGCTGACGCCCGCTGAACTGCAGCAGCTGAAGGACGACGTGGACCTCATGAACCACGTGCTGCCCGCCTTCGACCGGGAAGCCTTCCTGCGCGGTGAGCAGTCGCCCATGTTCTTCGGCTCGGCCGTAAACAACTTCGGGGTGGCCGAGTTCCTGGAGGAGTTCCTGGAGCTGGCCCCGGCACCGGGCCCGCGGCCCCTCATGAACGGTGGCGAAGTGGCCCCGGAACAGCCCTTCACGGCCTTCGTGTTCAAGGTGCAGGCCAACATGAACAAGGCCCACCGGGACCGCGTGGCCTTCGCTCGCATCGTGTCGGGCCGGTTCGAGCGCGGCATGGACGCGCTGCATGTCCGCGAAAAGAAATCCATCAAGCTGAACTACCCCCACATGTTCTTCGGCCGCGAACGCCAGATCGTGGACGAGGCCTACCCCGGCGACATCCTGGGTCTCATCAACCCCGGCCTGTTCCGCATCGGCGATGTGCTGAGCGCCTCGGGCCCCGTGGAATTCCATGCGGTGCCCCGCTTCGCGCCCGAACAATTCGCCTCCGTGCGCCTGGCCGATCCTGGCGCCCGCAAGGGCTTCCTGAAGGGGCTGGGCCAGATCGCGGAAGAAGGCGTGGTGCAGGTCTTCTGGCCCAAGGGCGGTGCGCCCCTGCCCATCCTCGGCGCCATCGGCCGCCTGCAGTTCGAGGTGCTCCAGCACCGCCTCAAGGACGAATATGCCTGTCCCGTGCTGCTGGAGTCCCGAGGTTTCCAGATGGCCCGCTGGATCCAAGGCGGCTGGCCCGAACCCAGCCGCTACTGGGGCGAGCTGGTGGAGGACACCGAGGGCAACCCGGCCATCCTCTTCGAGAACGATTGGCAACGGCGGACCACCGCCGAAAAAAGCCCGGAACTGACCTTCCTGGTCCATCCACCCAAATAAGAAGCGGCGCATCTGCGCCGCTTCTTCTAGCTCGGAACGCGCCGCGTTCCAAGCCGCAACCTATTTCGCATTCTTGTACATATCCATCACCGTCCGCAGCAGCTGAATGGCCTCGGCCTTGGGCCGCTGGAAGGCGTTGCGCCCCATGATGCTGCCGAAGGCGCCACCCGCGGCGATCTCGGCCACTTCCTTCAGGAGTTCCTCGGTGCCCTTGGCCTCGCCGCCGCTGAAGATCACGATGCGCCGCCCGTTGAAGGCGCTCTGCACCACGTGGGCGATGCGCTCTTTCAGGCTGGCGATGGGGATGCCGTACTTCTCGTAGACCTTCTTGGCCTCAGCCTGCTCGACGTGAGCCGTGGGGGGCTTCACCTTGATGATGTGGGCCCCCAGCTGGGCCGCGGTGTGGGCCGCATAGGCCACCACGTCCACGGCGGTCTCACCCTCCTTCGAGAGACCGGTGCCGCGGGGGTAGGCCCACAGCACGGTGGGCAGGCCCACGGCCTTGGCTTCGAGGATCAGTTCGCGAAGGTCCTCGTACTGCTCGTTGCGAGCGCCGCTGCCGGGGTAGATGGTGTAGCCGATGGCGGCGCAACCCAGCCGCAGGGCGTCCTCCACGCTCGCGGTGATGGCGCTGCAGGGCTCGTTGCCCTTGGTCAGGCTGTCGCTGTTGTTGAGCTTGAGGATGAGGGGGATATCGCCGGCGAAGTCCGAGGCCACGTGTTCGATGAACCCCAGGGGCGCGGCGTAGGCGTTGCAGCCGG
>JANXYT010000407.1 GCA_025355915.1 Holophagaceae bacterium | reverse complement strand
CAGATGTCGCAGATTCACGCAGATGAAAGCCAAAATAGAGTCTGGTTATATATCTGCGGCCATCTGTGTCATCTGCGCCATCTGCGGTTTCGATTTCTTGTTCCCATCCATCTGCTCCAGTCCTGATTACAAGCACCACCGCGCTACTGTGGAAATCCAACACAACCCCGGATGGCCCATGAAGTCCATGACCGCTTTCGCCGAAGTCGTCCGACCGCTGGAGGCCGGGCAACTCCGGATCAGCCTCCGCAGCGTCAATTCCAAGGCCCTGGATCTGAGCCTGCGTTTGCCTCCGGCCCTGTTTCCCCTGGAGGCAGGCATTCGCGCCCAGGTGCGTGAGGCCGCCCAGCGCGGCAAGCTCGACCTCACCTTCGAGGTGCAGGACGAACCTTCGCTGGAACCCCGAATGAACCGCGCTCTGTTGCGGGCCGTGGCCAAGGGTTGGCAGGAGGATGCGGAATGGCTGCACCTGCCGCCCCTCACCGCCGAGGCATTCTTCCGTCTGCCTGGGGCCTTCCAGTCCCCTGCGTCGGATCTCGGCGAGCGCATGGAGGCCCCGGTCCGCGAAGCCCTCAAGGCCCTGCTGGAAGTCTGGAATGGAGGGCGCACCAAAGAGGCTGACCGTTTGCGCCCCTTCTTCGAAGACGGCCTGGCCCGGCTCACTTCCCTGCGCGAACGACTCCAGGCTGAGGCTGAAGCCCAGGCCATCGACCTTCCTGGCCTCTACCGCCAGCGCATCGAGCAGATCCTGGAGGATGCCCGCCTCGTGGGCCAGCTCCCCGCCGAGCGCCTGCTGGCGGAGGCTGGGGTGTTGGCCGAGCGCCAGGATGTGCGGGAGGAACTTACCCGCCTCGCCGCCCACCTCGATGACTTCGCCGAGCGCCTCGCCAAAAGCCGCATCGAAGGCAAAGCCGTGGACGTGTGGTGCCAGGAGGTGCTGCGGGAACTCAACACCACCGGCAGCAAATGCAAACGCATCGACATGACCCGCGCCGTCATGGAGGCCAAAGGCGTGCTGGATCAGATCAGAGAGCAGGCGGCGAACCTGGAGTGAGGTCACTGATCGCTACAGAAAACTGATTCACCACGAAGACACGAAGAACAACCAAGCACGCAGAGGGTCGCTGAGAAAATCCAGGAATTGATTCTCAGCACCCTCGGCCATCTCCTCTTTTCTCTGCGAGTGTTTTTCTTGTCGGCATTCCTTCGCGTCTTCGGGGTGAATCTTTTTCATTCAATCTCTGAAGGTCTATCTATCCAATCCGGATCACATCCCCAGCGGATCGTACGGCAGGTCCATGGAGCCCTTCCAGGCGCCGAAGAACCGCGTGCGGGTCCAGTCTTCGGCATTGGGCCGGAGGCGGCGCAGGCGGCGGGAGAGGAACCAGACACTGCCGTCCTTCATGCGCAGTTCGTCATAGGGCGCCAGCCGCACTTTCGCCATGTCCTCGGGCGCGATGTTCCCGGGGAACACGGTCCAGGCCCAGCGGCCCGTGGCCAGGCCCTCGGCCCAGGCGCGGCTCTGCATCAGAGCGGGATCGCTGAGGATCCGCAGTCCGGCAAATCCCGATGGTCCATGGGTGAATCCGGCGAACCGCTCGAGGCTGGAACCCTGCCGCCGGAAGGGTCCGCTACCGGGCAGGCGCCAGCGACTGAGGCGTTCGGGCAGCTCGCCCTGCGCGCCCTTGAAACGCAGGTCCACCGTGGCCGCGTCGATCCGCCGGATCTCGCCACCGAGGATGGACACCTCGGGACCAAACACCACTTCAAGACGCGCCGCATCGAGCATGCTTCCATCCTGGAGCCGCCAACCCGGGCGAACGGCAAGCCGCCAGCGGCGGCCGTGACGGGTGCCTTCCAGCCGCGCGAGCAGCGAACTGATCCAGGCGCCGTCAGCCCCCTTTTCGATCAGTGGCAGGTCGCACTGGGCCGTAAGCAACGCGTCAAGACCCGGCCCGGCGGGCATGAGGGCCTCGATCATCGCCTCGTTCTCGCCGAATTCGGGACGGGCGGGAACGTAAAGCGAAGCGTCGGA
The DNA here is from genome assembly GCA_025355915.1 of Holophagaceae bacterium. Classification (GTDB taxonomy): domain Bacteria; phylum Acidobacteriota; class Holophagae; order Holophagales; family Holophagaceae; genus Geothrix. The sequence continues at coordinate 1,519 of JANXYT010000407.1, read as the reverse complement.
TCCGAAGACCACGGGGACCAGCGTGTCCTGGTACGCCAGCCAGCCACCCACGCCGAGGGCCGGGAGCAACAGGGCAGCGACGAGCAGGAGGCGCCCCCGCATCTCAGTCCGTCCGCAGCAAGGACGCCAGCGGCTCGATGCGGCGCAGGGCCTCCTCGATATCGGCCAGGGCGAGATCGCGGTGGGGGATGAAGCGGATGGCCGAGCCCACCGGCAGGGTGCGGACGCCTGCGGCTTCCAGCGCTGCCATGGCCGCGGCCGCGTCGGGCACGGGAACCAGCAGGATGTTGGTCTCCGGCACCGGAGCGACGAGGCCGAAACCCCGTAGCCCTTCGGCGAGGCGCCGAGTCTTGGCGTGGTCCTCGGCGATCCGGGGCAGATAGTCCAGGGCGATGAGGCCCGCGGCGCCGACGACACCGCCTTGGCGGACGCCGCCGCCCAGCATCTTGCGCAGGCGCCGGGCCTCGGCGATGGCGGGTTTCGAGCCACCGAGCAGCGAGCCCATGGGCGCCCCCAGCCCCTTGCTGAGGCAGACCTGCACCGTGTCCACGCCTTCGGTCAGCGCCGAAGGCGGAACGTCCAGCGCCGCCGCGGCATGCCAGAGCCGCGCGCCATCCAGGTGCACGGCCAGCTTGGCGGCCTTGGCGGCGGCCACCAGGGCGCGGTGCTCCGCCTGGGGGGTCACCGTTCCACCGGCGAAATTGTGCGTGTTCTCAAGACAAAGCAGGGTCGTACGCAGGGTGTAGTAGGGACCAGGTGATCCGGCGGCCTTCGTCACCTGCGCGGGCGTGGGGCGTCCCAGGCCCCCTTCCCAGGCCAGGGCCTCGGGCATGCCGCCCGCCAGCCAGGCCCCCGTGCCCAGTTCCGAGCCCAGCACATGAGCCTGGGCGGGCGCCAGGAACCGGTCGCCCCGCTTCAGGTGCAACATCAGCGCGATGAGGTTCCCCATGCACCCGGAGGGCACCCATAGTGCCGCCTCCATGCCCAGGAGATCCGCCACGCGGTCTTCTAGCCGCATCAGCGTGGGATCGCGCTCCAGCACATCGTCCCCCACCTCCGCGGCGGCCATGGCCGCCCGCATCTCGGGTGACGGCTGGGTGACGGTGTCGGAGCGGAGGTCGATGGGTCGCATGGAGAGATTCAATCATGGGAACAAATTCTGGGTCGATAAAACCGGTTTGTGTTGTAAACTTGTTTCATGGCCAAATCCGAATCCAATCCCAAAGCCATCCTCGAGCTCGACCGCACGGTCCATGAACCCGCCCGGTTGGCGGTCCTCACTGTGCTGGCCTCGGCGGAGGAGGTGGCTTTCCTCTTCCTCCAGCGGGTCACGGGCCTGAGCAAGGGGAACCTGTCGAGCCACACCCAGAAGCTGGAGGCGGCGGGCTACCTCGACACCGTGAAGGCCTTCCAGGGGCGCATCCCCGTGACCAGTTTCCGGATCACCGACAATGGGCGTCTGGCCCTTCATGCCTACCACAAACAACTACGGGCACTGCTCCCGAAGGAAGGCAAGCCA
>JANXYT010000356.1 GCA_025355915.1 Holophagaceae bacterium | reverse complement strand
GGGCTTGGCCCCCCAGATCGCCTGCCCGCACATGGTGGATAACGTGAAGCCCATCGATCAGGTGCTGGGCACCAGGATTCAACAGATCGTCATCGGCAGCTGCACCAACGGGCGGCTGGACGATCTGGCGGACGCGGCCGCCATCCTGCGCGGCAAGAAGGTGGCCGAGGGCACCCGCATGCTGGTGTTCCCGGCCTCAAGCAAGATCTTCGCCCAGGCTCTGGACAAGGGCTACATCCACGACTTCATGAAGGCCGGCGCCGTGGTGATGAACTCCGGCTGCGGTCCCTGCCTGGGGGTCCACGAAGGTGCCCTGGGCGATGGCGAGACGGCCCTCAGCACCACGAATCGGAATTTCAAGGGCCGCATGGGCAATCCGAAATCCGAAGTCTACCTTTGCAGTCCGGTCGTGGCAGCCGCCTCGGCCATCACCGGCGTGATCACTGATCCCCGGAAGGGAGCCTGACATGGCCAAAGTCATCATCAAGCTCGAGAACGACATCAGCACCGATGACATCTACCCGGGCCGCTACATGGCCACGGTGCTGCCTGCGGAGACGCCCCAGTTCGCCTTCGCGGATCGCGCGGAATTCAACGCCAGCCTGAAGGCCAAAGCCTTCGCCCCCGGGTCCGTCATCCTGGGTGGGGAAAATTTCGGCTGCGGTTCCAGCCGCGAACAGGCCTGCTCCACCCTCAAGGGCTATGACGTGGCCGTGGTGGCGAAGAGCCTCTCGCGCATCTTCCTCCAGAACAGCATCAACCTCGGCCTGCAGGTCGTGATCTGCCCGAGCATCGAAGCCAGCGAAGGTGACGAACTGGAGATCACGGCCGATCAGGTGCTCAACCGGAGCACCGGCCAGACCTTCGACCAGATAAAGCTGCCCGCCGCCCGCAAGGGCATCATGGACGCGGGTGGACTGATCCCTTACACCCGCGCAAGGCTGATGGCCAAACCCTGATTGGCGAACGGGCTGAAATCCCTCCCAGGGAGTGGGTACCGCTAATCCGTGCCTTCGAGCGCATCCTCAGGACAAGGATGGTGGTGGTTCCGGATGGCGTGGATGGCCAGGTCGTAGTCGGGCTCCTGCGTGAGTTCGGGCACCAGTTCCGTGTGGACCACCGTGCCGTTCTCGTCCAGCACCACCACGGCCCGGGCGAAGAGGCCCCACATGGGGCCGTCGCTGAGGGTGACACCGAAGGCTGTGCCGAACTCTGGGTTGCGGAAGGCCGAGACCGGCATGGCACGTTCGAGGCCCTGGGATCCGCAAAAGAGTCCCTGGGCGAAGGGCAGGTCCATAGAGACGCACAGCAGCACCGTGTCGCTCAGGTCAGCCGACAGCGCATTGAACGTCATGACACTCTGGGCACAGGTGGCCGTGTCCAGGCTTGGAAAGATGCTCAATACCACGCGCTTCCCTTCCAGATCGACGCTCGTGATCTGCCTGAGGTCGGTCCGGGTGAGGGTGAAGGGGGGTGTCGCGCGACCTGGGATCGGCAACTCGCCGCAGGTATGAATCGGATTTCCATTCAAGGTAATCGTGGCCATGGGGACCTCCGGCGGGCCCATCCTACCCCCCATCGCCAAGCTGGGATTATATTTTCGATAACGACATCCGCTTAGATCTGGAGATGACCCCTGGAATCCCTCGCTTCGCCCCTATGTGGGTGGCAGGAACCTGTTCGTCCATCTAGGCTTGGGGCATGAGCACGAAGCAGGAGCGGAGTGCCACTTTGGCAGAGCCGAAGCCCGAAGGGTGCGGCATAGGAGGTGCCGCATGACCCGCGTGGGTCCGAAGTGGGGCTGGTACTGGGGCATCTGGACCCTGATGGGCCTCTACATGGCCACCTGGGATCTGGCCATGTATCCGTCCGCCTCGATCCTCCGGCTGCTGGTGATGAACCTGCTCCAGAACGGGACCTGGGGCCTGCTGGGACTGTTTCTGCTGTGGCTCGCCAACCATTGGCCGATCGAATCCTTTTCCTGGTCCCAATGGCGGGTCTGGGGGCTGCACCTTACGGCCAGTGTGGTCGTGGCGGCCTTGGGCCTCTTCGTGGCTTACCTCATCTCGTTGCTGGTGGATTCTGGTGGATGGAAGAAACCCCTGGATATGGCCATGGTGGTAAAGGGGTTGCCGCGCTTCTACCGGGCCTATTTCCACACGAACCTCCTGTTCATGTGGGCGGTGGTGGCCGCCTTCCACGGACTGCGGATCTACCGGAAGTACAAGGCCCGGGAGGTGGAGGCGGCGCGCCTGGAAACCCGGTTTGCGGAGGCCCAGAACCTGGCCCTGCGGATGCAGCTCCAACCCCACTTCCTCTTCAACACACTCAACTCCATTTCCGCGCTGGTGCACTCGAATCCGGACGGTGCGGATGAGATGATCAGCCGCCTGGGGGACTTTCTCCGCTCCACGCTGGATGCCCCCCACGAGCAGCTGGTGACGCTCCGAAGGGAATTGGCCTTCATCCAGGACTACCTGGCCATCGAACAGATCCGGTTCCAGGACCGGCTCCGGGTGGAGACCGAGATCCCGGCCGAACTGATGGAGCTCCGGGTGCCCAGCTTCATCCTCCAGCCCCTGGTCGAGAACGCCCTGAAGCATGGACTCGCCGACCGGCCTCAGGGCGGCACGCTGCACCTGCGCGCCCGGAAGGAAGTTGGCAGCCTGGTATTGGAGATCCAGGACGATGGTGAGGGCTTCGTCCCGGGCCGGGAGGGTGTGGGCCTGGCGAATGTGCGCTCGCGCCTCGGCCTGCTGTACAAGGGAAGGCATCAGATCGACATCCTGGGCGGCCCAGGTCGTGGCACCCTTGTGATTCTGCGCTTGCCTTTAAACGCAACCGGGGAAGGCCCGTCATGAACCTCCGGGCCCTGGTGGTGGATGACGAGACGCTGGCCCGCCAGCGCATTCGGCATTTGCTGAAGCGCGCCATTGATATCGATGTGGCCGGGGAGTGTTCCAACGGTTTGGAGGCCGTGAAGGCCATCGAGGATCTCTCGCCGGACCTGGTGTTCCTGGACATTCAGATGCCCGAACTGGACGGTTTCGGGGTGGTGGAGGCCGTGGGTGCCGATCGCATGCCACCCACCCTCTTCATCACGGCCTATGATCAGCACGCCCTTCATGCCTTTGAGGTCCACGCCCTGGACTACCTGCTGAAACCGTTCTCCCCGCTGCGCTTCCATCAGGCTCTGGAGCGGGCCCGTCGATGGTGTACCCGGCAAACGGCAGAGCAGGGACCGGACCTGGAGGCGCTTCTCGCGGGGCTCCGCCAGGAACGGCCCTGGGTGGACCGACTGTTGGTGCGGCAAGGCGACCGCCATGTCCTGGTGAAGACGGCCGCTCTCCAATGGATCGAGGCCGAGGACAACTACGTCCGGTTGCATGTGGAGGGGACGTCGCACCTGCTCCGCAAGACCATGACGGGCCTGCTGGCTCGCCTTGATCCGGCCCAGTTCCGGCGCATCCACCGGTCCGCCATCGTGAACCTGGACTGCATCAAGGAGTTCCAGCCATGGACCGGTGGGGACTACCTGGTGATCATGCGCGACGGTACCCGGCTGACCCTGAGCCGCACCTTCCGGGAGCAGTTCGGGGAGTGGCTTTAGAGCTCATCACACCATCTTTGATATGAAGAAGCCCGGCATGGCCGGGCTTCTTCTTTGATGGCGACGGTTCATTCCGCCTTGTGCACGGCGATGGTGGCCATCCCCTTCCGCTGCAACACCAGACTGCCCTTCTGACTCGTCATGGCACGGTCGGGCAGGATGACGTCCACGGTTCCAATCGGCCGACTGGTGACCAGGACCTGCCCATCCGTCCCGTCGCCGACGCTGAAGACGGCACCCTGCTTCAAGGCCACCGCGGTGGTTCCGATGGACGGGACGCCCCGCCTCGCCAGGTGTTTCACGGCGAGGGTGGCGCCGAACGAGCCGTCCCGGAATAATCGGTCCCCGGGCATCAATACAACAAAGTCCGTTTTGCGATTCGCCAGCAGGTTGGCCGCGGCGTTGGCCTGGTCGGCCACCCGGGTATCGGCCACGGTGATGTGGGTGCCTTCTCCAGCCGCTTTGGCAAGGGCCAGCACCTGGGCCTCGTTCGCCCGGTAGTTGCAGATCACACCGATGTGCTGCTTCTCGGGCCAGGTGGATTGAGTCGTCTTCATAAGCGGCTGGAAGTCCTCGGCGGAGAGGGTGAGGCCGACGAGCACGACGGCGGCCATACCGAGGGAAGTCGAGATGCGGTTCATGGAACCTCCGGAAAGGAAAGGCAGCCAGGGTCCGGCCCGGCGGCAGTTGGGAAAGAGGGCCCAACGGGATATCGCTGGGCTGGGGATCACGCCCACCAGCATGGTGAGACCCGCCCCCACCTGCCATGGATGCGGGGTGGGACGACCGGGGCCGGGGTGGAAGGTGCTCCCCCCGGGGCGACCTGCTGGCTCAGCTCGAGAACACCCTGCGCAGGATTCCCTGGTAGCCTCTTTCATCTGCCACGGTCGCCCGGTTCCATTGCTGCGACTTCATGACATCGAAGACCTGCGAAGTGCCTCGAGGTCTCGCCGTAACCCTCTAACCTCTTTGAGAATCAACCGGGTATGCGTCTCTCCCTCGTCTTTGAGATCTTCTGCGACCTGTGACTGCATCGCATTGACGACCACTGCAATGAACAGGTTCAACACCATGAACGTGGCGACGAGGAGATAGACGACGAAGAATACCCAGGCATACGGCGACTGAACCATGACGCCGCGGGCAATGTCGGGCCACCCTTCAACGGTCATCACCTGGAACAGCGTGAACAGCGACGCGCCGAGGTTACCGAACAGGTCTGGTGAGATGGCACCGAACAGCTTGGTGGCCATCACCGCTGATACATAGAGCACAAGTCCCATGAGTCCGATGATGGATGCCATCCCGGGCAAGGCCTTGAGCAGTGCGCCAACCACGCCGCGCATGGATGGCACCAGCGAAACCAGCCGGAGCACGCGGAGCACTCGCAGCGCGCGCAGGACGGTGAAGGCACTACCCGCTGGGACCGCGGCGATCCCGACGACCGACAGATCAAACACGCGCCAGGGGTCGCGGAAGAACTGGCCACGATGGACGAAGCCGCGCAACAGCAACTCGACCACGAACACAGCCAACACGAGCCGGTCGAACCCGTGAAGCAGCTCGCCCAGTCGAGCCGTGATCAGCGGCGAGGTCTCGATTCCAAGCGTGACGGCGTTCAGGAGGATCAGCGCTGTGATGGATCTCTCGAATCGAGCACTCTCGATGAGGACTCTCGCGCGCTCACGCAGGGCGGGTGCAGGATTGGATTGATCGGTGTTCACGGTGTTTCTTCCATGGATACCTCAGTGATGCCTTGTGCTTCGTTCATTCCTTAATGGAGCGGGGGGATTTGGAAAACAACGGGATAAGAGGATGGCGGGCTCAGCGGTTACCACCATCACCACCGGGGGAGGGGGAGCACCCCACCCTCCAGGCCCTTGTCTTGGCGCTCATCCGAAATAGGGTCCAGCCGGTTCCTAGCTCCAGAAGACCTTCTTGAGGTTGCCCAGGAAGCTGCCCTCTTCGGCCCGGGTCAGGGATTCCACTTCCCCGGCATCGAGCCAGAGGCCCCGGCAGGCACTGCACTGGTCCACCTTGTGGCCCAGGAAGTCGATCTCCAGGAGCTCCATCCCACACTTGGGGCAGCGCATCCAGTGGCGTTCCTTCAGGAGGCGCCGCTCCTCGCCGCGGAGCTGGTCCTCCTTGGCTCGGGCGAGGCTCCGTCTTCGTTCAAGTTCCTGTTGTGCGAAGAAGGTGTCTTCAGGGGTGCTGGGTTTGACTGGCATGGAGGCTCCTTGGTGGAAGGGATCGCTGGATCCCGGGTCTAGGTGAGGTGGCGGATGAGGGCCTGGGCGGCCAGGAACAGGGCCTCCCCCAGGAAGGCGAGGACCACGGTGTAGCCTCCGGCGAGGGCCAGCCCCAGCCAGCCCAGGAGGCTTCGCTGGGCCAGGAGGCCGGCCCCCACCAGCCCCACGGAAAGGGAAGGGATCGTGTTGCTGAAGGGGATGAACGCCAGGGGAAGGATGAGCAGCAGGCTGCTCCAGGCCACAGTGAGACCCGCGAGTACCCCGGGGAAGCGGGGCGGTGCGAGGTGCAGGAGGGGTCGGCAGCGGTCCTGGATCCACCGGGAGAACCGTGGGCCCAAGTTCGAGGACGCCATCCGGGTCCGGAGCCAGGCGGGCATCCATGGGACCGTCCTGCCCAGGGTGAGCTGGACGCCTAGGAGCAGGCTCGCCAGGCCCACCAGGGGACCGGTCACCATGCCGACGCCCGGGACGACGGAAGTGGCCGCGAGCAGGACCAGAATCGTTCCATAGGCCTGCCCGGCCCCGGGTCGAATGGCCGATCCGCTCATGGGACCCCGCCGTCGGGGAGACTGGGAAGATGCGAAGCCGCCTTCCGGGGCAGCAGCATCGAAGCCACCACCGAACCGCCCACCAGTAGGCCGATGACTGCCAGGCTCCAGGCCACGGGGATCTTGTAGACCTCCACCAGGAGCATCTTCAAGCCCACGAAAACCAACACGAGGCTCAGACCTACCTTCAGCAGGTGGAAGCGGCCCACCACGCCCGCAAGCAGGAAGTAGAGGCTGCGCAGGCCCAGGATGGCGAAGATGTTCGAGGTGAAGACGATGAAGGGATCCTTCGTGACGGCGAAGATGGCCGGCACCGAATCCACCGCGAACACCAGATCCGTGAGTTCCACCGCCACCAGCACCAGCAGCAGGGGCGTGGCGAAGCGCCGGCCATCCTTGACCACCGTGAACGCTGGGCCGTGGTAGGTCTCCACGGCGGGCACCAGCCGCTGGAAGAGCCGGAACAGGGGGTTATTGCGGGGATCGAAGCCCTGGTCCCGCAGCAGGAGCATCTTGAGCCCGGTGATGACGAGGAAGGCGCCGAAGAGGTAGAGCACCCAGTGGAAGCTGGCGATGAGGGCGGCCCCCAGGCCCACGAAGAGGGCCCGCATGACCAGCGCGCCCAGGATGCCCCAGAAGAGCACCCGGTGCTGGTAGGCCTCCGGCACCGAGAAGGCTCCGAAGATCAGGACGAACACGAAGATGTTGTCCACGCTGAGGGCCTTCTCGATGAGGTAGCCCGTGAGGAACTCCATGCCGCGCTCGGGGCCGAAGCTGTTCCAGAGGAGGGCATTGAAGGCCAGGGCGCAGCCCACCCACACCAGGCTCCAGATGCCCGCCTCCTTGACGCCCACCTTGTGGGCTTGGCGGTGGAAGACCCCCAGGTCCAGGGCCAGCATGGCCAGCACGAAGCCGATGAAACCAGCCCACATCCAGGGGGAACCGATGCTTTCCATGCAGGGACTCCTTAGGCCGCGAGGCCGGGGCGGCGCGAGTGGTCCCGCAGCCGGGCCACCCGGACCTCAAGGGGGGGGTGGGTGCTGAACCAGCGGAGGAGGCCACCCCCGGTAAAGGGGCTGGCGATCATGAGGCTGGCGGTGGCGGGCTGGGCGGTGGGGCCGGGTTCCACCTCCTCCTGGAGCCGCCCCAGCCGTTCGAGGGCCAGGGCCAGGCCCTCGGGATCCCCCGTCACCTGCGTCGCGCTGGCGTCAGCCATGAACTCGCGGGAGCGGGAGATGGCGAACTGGATGAGGGAGGCCCCCAGGGGTGCGAGGAGCGCGAAGATCAGGCCGCCGAAGGGGCTGCTGCCCCCCTCTTCCTCGTTCTGGGAGCCGCCCCCCAGCAGGGCGCCCCACTGGACCACGTTTGCGAGGAGGCTCACGGCGCCAGCCAGGCCCGCCGCCACCGTGGCCACCAGGATGTCCCGGTTCCGGATGTGGGAGAGCTCGTGGGCGATGACCCCGCGCAGTTCCCGGCGAGGCATGGTCCTCAGCAGACCCTCGGTGAAGGCGACCACGCCGTGCTTGGGATCGCGGCCCGTGGCGAAGGCGTTGGGAGCGTCGTCCTGCACGATGAAGATCCTCGGCTTGGGGATGCCCGCCCGGGCCGCCAGCTCCGCCACATCGGCGTGGAGGCCCGGTGCTTCCAGTTCGGGAAGCTCCTTCGCGCCCTGCATGCGCAGCACGAGCCGGTCGCTCCAAAAGTAGGCCCCCAGGTTCAGGGCAAAGGCCGCGAGGGTGCAGCCGATGAGCCAGCCCTTGCCCAGGTTGGCTCCCAGGGCCACCAGCAGGCTGGTGACTAGGCCGAGCAGAAGAAAGGTCTTGAAGCGGTTCATGGTGTCCTCCTAGGCCTTGGCCTGTTCGAGCATTCGGGCCACGCGTCGGCCGGCTTTCTCCGCCGCCTGGTCCACTGCGAAGTAGAGATCGGCATCCCGTGCTTCGACGGATTCAGGGCCGAGGCCCCTCACGGTGAAGCCCACCCGGCACACCTTGTCGGAACCGCCCTTAGGGCCGTTCAGATCGCTGAACCGGACGACGACGCGCTCGAGCTGCGCGGAGAAGCGGGAAAGGGAGAAGGCGATGCGGCGCTCGATGTGGGCCGTCAGCGACGCGGTGGGGGGGATTCCGATGCCTCGGATCTGGATGTTCATGGGACCTCCGGTGCCAAAGTGTCGGGCCCGGCAATTAATAGGTCCAATAGATAAAAAAATGAAAAACATAGATAAAATAGATGAATAGGAGGACCTCGTGGACTGGCTGAACTACCACCACCTGTTCTATTTCTGGACCACGGCCCGGGAAGGCAGCGTCACCCTCGCGGCCGAGCGCCTCCGCCTGGCCCAGCCCACCCTCAGTGCCCAGATCCGCAGCCTGGAGACCGCCCTGGGGGTGCGCCTGTTCGAGAAGCAGGGGCGGGGACTGGCGCTGACGGAGGCGGGGCGTACGGCCTTCCGGTATGCGGACGGCATTTTCGGGCTGGGCCGGGAGATGCAGGAGTCCCTCGCCGGAGTGGCCCATGGCCGGAGGCCAGTCCTCGCGGTGGGCATCTCGGACGCCCTGGCCAAGCTCATGGTCCGCCGGCTGCTGGAACCGGCCCTGCACCTGCCGGAACCGATCCGGCTGCTGTGCCGGGAGGATCGCACCGACCGCCTGCTGGCGCAGCTGTCGCTGCACGAACTGGATCTGGTGCTCTCGGATCTGCCCCCCCCGCCGAATACTGCGGTCAAAGCCTTCAGTCACCTGCTCGGCGAGTGCGGCGTGCAGGTGTTCGGTTCGGCCGCGCTCCGGAAGGCGCACCCGGGGCCCTTTCCCCGCTGCCTGGACGGTGCCCCCTTTCTGCTCCCGCCTGAGGGCACGGCCCTGCGCCGGGGGCTCGATCAGTGGTTTGAGGTGGAGGGCCTCCGCCCCCGCATCGTCGGCGAATTCGATGACAGCGCGCTGCTCAAGACCTTCGGGCAGCATGGGCATGGCTTCTTCGCCGCCCCGGCCAATCTGGCCGCCGAGGTCGAGCGCCAGTACCAAGTGAAGCGCCTCGGCCTCGCCAAGGGGGTGCGGGAACGCATCTACGCGCTCACGCTGGATCGGCGCCTCCGGCATCCCGCCGTGCTGGCCATCTCGGAAGCGGCCCGGGAGCGGGTCTTCGGCTGACCGCTGCGGAAGTCCCTGGGCGATACTGAAGGCCGGAGGTCTCATGAAGATCCTGCTCCTCGGCTCCGGTGGCCGGGAACACGCATTGGCCCTGAAGCTGATGGCCTCGACCATACCCGTGGAACTGGTGTCGGCGCCCGGCAGTGATGCTCTGGCGGAACTGGGCGCCTGTGCGAAGCTGGATCTCGAAAACCCATCGGTGGTGGCCACCTGGTGTGCTGCAAACCGGCCGGACCTGGTGGTGGCCGGTCCCGAGGTGCCTCTGGTGGCGGGCGTGGCGGACGCGGTGCGCGCCCTCGGCATCCCGGTCTTCGGCCATGACGCGGCCACGGCCCAGCTGGAGGGCAGCAAGGCCTTCGCCAAGGCCTTCATGGCGCGGCATGGCATCGCCTGCGCGGCCAGCCACACGGTCGTGGACTTGGCCTCGGGCGAGGCGCTGATCCGTGGCTGGGAGTACGGCTATCCCATCGTGTTGAAGGCAGACGGGCTCGCCGCGGGCAAGGGCGTGGTGCTGGCCCAGAGCGAAGACGAGGCGCTGGCGACCTTCCGAGCCTTCATGGCTGGGCAGTTCGGCGAGGCCAGCAAGACGGTGGTCTTCGAGGCACCCCTGGTGGGCATGGAACTGTCATTGCACGTGCTGGTGGATGTGGCCGCCGATCACGCGACCTACGCCCTGCTGCCCGCCTGCCAGGACCACAAGCGCATTTTCGAAGGCGACCTGGGCCCCAACACTGGTGGCATGGGCGCCTTCGGCCCCATCCCCTTCCTGCGTCCGCAGGATATCGAACGCATGCGCATCGATCTCGTGGAACCCACCGTGCGCGGCCTTCAGCAGGATTGCCTCTGGGCGCGTGGCGTCCTGTTCCTGGGTGTCATGTGGACAGCCTCGGGCCCCGAACTGCTGGAATACAACGTGCGCTTCGGGGATCCCGAAACCCAGGTGCTCATGCAGCTGCTCGACGAGGATCTGACGTCACTTCTGCTGGAAGTTGCGGAAGGACGCCTTTGCGCCCGGGATTTGAAGGTGAAGCCCCACACCGCCATCACGGTGGTGCTGGCGGCCGAGGACTATCCCGAAGGCGCCAGGAAAGGCGTGCCCATCACCCTCGGATCACCCCAGGTCACCGTCATCCATGCG
>JANXYT010000223.1 GCA_025355915.1 Holophagaceae bacterium | reverse complement strand
CAGCTTTCTTCGCGGGTTTCTTCGCAGGCTTCTTCGTAGGCTTTTTGGGCGCAGGGACCGGGGTGGTTTCCACGGTCCCAGTCATGTTTTCGCGGACCACAGTGTTGCCATCGTTGACCTTGACATCGATCTCCACTCGGCGGTTCTTGGCCGCACCTTCCTTGGTCGCGTTGTCGGCAATGGGCTTGTCGGGACCCATGCCCTCAGTCGTGATCTTGGAGGCCGGAATGCCCGAATCCACCAGCACATTGGCCACGGCATCGGCCCGGAGCTTGGACAGGGACTTGTTGAAGGCCTTGCCGCCCACGGCGGAGGTGTGGCCGCTGACCACCAGGGTGTAGTTGCCCGGGTAGGCCTTGAGTCCATCAGCCACTTTCTGGATGGCGGCCGTCCCATCGGGGTCCAGATTGGCCTTGCCATTGGCGAAGTGAAGGACGGCCTCGTCCAACACAATCTTGGCCGGTGGGGGTGGTGGCACGGGCTTCACCACTTCCGGTTCGGGGGGTGGCGGCGGTGGGGGCGGTGGCGGAGGCGGTGGCGCAACCGGTTCCGGCTTCGGCTCAGGAGCTGGCGGAGGAGGTGGCGGCGGAGCTGGCTTCCTGCCACCGCCCCAGGTGTAACCCAGGCCGCCCAAAGCCAGAATGTTGCGGTGGTGGCCGCTTCCGGTGAGAGGGACCTCGACGGCCTTGACATCGAGCTGGACGATGACCCGTTCGGTCAGGTGTCCCATCAGGCCCACGCCCACGTGGTAGTTGAACTTCGTTTGATCGCTGTCCGCCAAGGGCGGGTGGATCCGAGTGCCGCCAACCCCAACCGCAAAATAGGGGAACCAGTTATCCGCGCCAGGACGGAGGTTGAACAGGACCGAACCCAGGCCCTGATACTCGTGGGTCAGCGCCTCGGTTTGGGATACCTTCTGGTTCGTCCGGAGGGCCTTGAGATCAAGGGCCCAGCGATTGGAGAACCAGTGTCCCGTCCCCAAACCGTACACCAAGCCGTTGTTGTAGTAGTTGTTCGGGCTGCGGAAAGACCAGCCGAGGTCAACCACGCCGTAGGACTGACCCTCCTGAGCGGCGAGGCTAAGGGTCGCCCCGGCGATCAACCATAAAATATGTTTTTTCATACCACCTCCCATGAGAGTGATTTACATCACGCCTCAACCTAGTCTCGGAAGGAGGCAAATTTCAACCCAAATAAAGATCCCGGGCAAATTTGCAATTGATAACAACGATCGACTCGCATCATCAATTGATATGAATGAATCGAGGCCAATAACGCCCAACTGACCTGCTTATCGTGCCGATCTGCATGGTTCGATAAGGCATACCAGCAGTTGGAATCTTTGACTGACTTTGAGTAGATCTGTTCTCCCGCAAGGCCTTCCCTGTTCAGGCCTCGGGCACGACCACCGTGATAAGTGCCGCCCCGGTCTCTACCGTGGCGCCCTCCTGAACATGCACGGTCGCGACGGTCCCACTCGTGTTCGTCTTTAACTCGTTCTGCATTTTCATCGCTTCCATCACCACGAGGGTCTGACCTTCCTGGACCAACTCGCCGGCCTTCACGAGCAGCTTCACGATCTTGCCGGGCATGGGTGACGACAACACACCACCTCCCGCTGCCGCAGCGCCGGATCCTGCCAGCAGGGCCCGGCGTGGGTCCATCAGGGCGAACTCGTAGGCACCTTCGTAGAGCATGGCGCGGTAGGCATGGGTGTCGGGGTCCGGTGACTTGGCCGCATCCAGGCGCACCTCCACCGAGCGGCCCTCCATGAGGATGGAGTAGCACCCGGGTTCCAGTTCCAGGATGTCGATGGGATGGCTCTGTCCTTCCCAGACCAGCGTCGACATGCCGTCCTGGTGGACCAACTCCACATCTTGGGATTCCTTGCCGAGAATAAGCGTGCGTTTCACGCCGCACCTCCTGTGCGACGCCCTTCGGGCCACACCTGCGGTGCGGTGGCACTTCGCTCCTGCTTCGTGCTCATCTTGGATCTCCTCAACTACAACCGGTTGAACCGGCCCCAATGCTTCCAGGCATGGGGTGTTCCATCACCGCTAACGGCAGGTTGGGCAGCCCGTCGCTGCTCAGTTTCGAGTTCGTGCAGCAAAGCGGCGGCCACGGCGAACTTCAGGTCGGGGCCTTGTTCCTTCCGTTTCCAAAAGGGCTTGTCGAGCATGCCCGTGTGGAGGGCGCCTTCGCGAAACGGCTCATGTTCCATCAGGGCTTCGTGGAAGGCGATGTTGTGCCGGATGCCGCCGATGCGGTACTCGCCGAGGGCCGCGCGCATGCGCTCGATGGCCTCGAGCCGGGTCGGCCCCCAGGTGCTGAGCTTGCTGATCATGGGGTCATAGAACATGGGCACGTCCGCCCCTTCGTAGACCCCGCTGTCGTCTCGCACGTTGCGGCCGCTGGGTGTGCGCAGGAAGGTGATCTTTCCCGGACTCGGCATGAAGTTCTTGTCGGGATCCTCGGCGTAGATGCGGCATTCCATGGCCCAGCCGTTGAGGGGGATCTCCTCCTGCGACATGGGCAGCTTTTCGCCTCGGGCCACCAGGATCTGCCATTTCACAAGATCCAGGCCCGTGATCCATTCGGTGACGGGATGCTCCACCTGCAGCCTGGTGTTCAACTCCAGAAAGTAGAAATTGCGGTCGGAGTCCGCCAGGAACTCGACGGTTCCCGCACCGACATAGTCCACGGCTTTGGCCACCTTCAGGGCCGCCTCGCCCATGGCCTTGCGCATCTCGGGTGTCACGTGTGGACTGGGTGCCTCCTCGATCACCTTCTGGTGGCGCCGCTGCACTGAGCATTCCCGTTCGTGCAGATAGACGTGGTTGCCGTGAGTGTCCCCGAAGATCTGGATCTCGATGTGGCGGGGCTGGATGATGGCCTTCTCCACGTAGACGCTGTCATCGCCGAATGAGGACAGGGCCTCGCCCCGGGCCCGGGCCAGGGCCGACGTGAATTCCTCCGGTTTTTGGACCAGCCGCATGCCCTTGCCGCCCCCGCCCATGGCCGCCTTGAGCATCACGGGAAATCCGATCTTCTGCGAGGCCACCAGCAGCTCGGCATCCTCCATGGTCTCCTGGATGCCCGGTACCACGGGACATCCCGCCTGAAGCGCCACAACCCGGGCTGCGGTCTTGGAGCCCATGCTCTCAATGGATTCGGGCCGCGGCCCGATGAAGATGATGCCCGCAGCCGCAAAAGCCCGCGCAGCCCCGGCGTTCTCGGAGAGGAACCCATAGCCCGGATGCACGGCGTCCGCGCCGCTGCGCTTGCACACGTCCAGGATCTTCTCCAGCACCAGATAGCTCTCCCGGGCCGCGGCGGGGCCAATGCAATAAGCCTCGTCCGCCATGCGCACATGCAGCGCCCCCCGGTCGGCCTCGGAGTAGACGGCCACCGTGGCAATGCCCATCTCGCGGCAGGTGCGGATCACGCGGATCGCGATTTCCCCGCGGTTCGCAATCAGGATCTTGGTCACGGACATGGGCTCATCCTCGCTCATTGGTATTGGATCGCTGGCCTGCGCGGGGACCTGACCCCGCGGTTCGCAATCAGGATCTTGGTCACGGGCATGGGTGAACCTCGGAATCGGGCATGATGGATGGCGATGTGTTCCTTCAGACTAGCAAACTCACTGCTCGCCATCACCCTCGGCCTCCTGGCAATCCACTGCGGGCGGAAGGGCGATCCCATTCCCCGGCCCCGCCTGGCGGCCCAGGCCATGGCTGCGCACCTTGATGGCCTCCGCCAGGTGCGGCTGGTGCTGCCTTCCACCGATGTGAAGGGTGACACCCTCAAGGGCGTCGAGGTCGTGCGGGTGCTCTACCTTCCCCATGTCCGTGACCAAGATCCTGATTGCGAACCGCGGGGACGATGACCCCTCCGCGATGGAGCGAAGCGAGGGAGTGGGAGCGGAGCGATCGGGGTCAGGTCCCCGCGCCTGCATGCGGGTCGAACTCAACGAGCGGGGATAAGCCATGGCCGTGACCAAAGTCCTGATTGCGAACCGCGGGGA
>JANXYT010000181.1 GCA_025355915.1 Holophagaceae bacterium | reverse complement strand
ACCAGACCATCATCGAGGACTGCCAGAAGCACGGCGCCTTCGATGTCGCCACCATCGGCAGCGTGCCGAACGTGGGGCTCATGGCGCAGAAGGCCGAAGAGTACGGTTCCCACGACAAGACCTTCTACGCCTCCGGCCATGGAACCGTCCGCGTCGTCGATGCCTCCGGCGCGACCCTGCTGCAGCAGAAAGTGGAAACGAATGACATTTTCCGCATGTGCCAGGCCAAGGACACTCCCATCCGGGACTGGGTCAAGCTGGCCGTCTCCCGGGCCAGGCTGACGGGCGCCCCCGCGATCTTCTGGCTTGACCCGAAGCGGGCGCATGACACTCAGGTCATTCAGAAGGTGAAGACGTACCTGAAGGATCACGACACGACCGGCCTGGACATCCGCATCCTCACCCCTGACGAGGCCATGAAGGTCTCCGTGGAACGGATCCGAGCCGGCCAGGACACCATTTCGGTCACCGGCAACGTCCTGCGTGATTACCTCACCGACCTGTTCCCCATCATCGAGCTGGGCACCAGCGCGAAGATGCTGTCCATCGTGCCCCTGCTGGGTGGCGGCGGATTGTTCGAGACGGGCGCCGGCGGCTCGGCCCCCAAACACGTCCAGCAATTTCAGAAAGAAGGCTACCTGCGGTGGGATTCGCTCGGCGAGTTCTCGGCGTTCTCGGCGTCGCTGGAACATCTGGCCAATGCGTTCAAGAATGCGAAAGCAGCCGTGCTGGCGGAGACACTCGACCTGGCCATCGCCAAGTTCCTCGACAACGACAAGTCCCCCGCCCGCAAGGTCGGCCAGATCGATAACCGGGGCAGCCACTTCTACCTCGCCCTGTACTGGGCGCAGGCCCTGGCCGCGCAGACCAAGGATGCCGAGCTGCAGACCCGCTTCACCACCGTGGCGAAGCAACTGGGCGACAACGAAGCGACGATCAATGCAGAGCTGATCGCGGCCCAGGGCAAGCCCGTCGACATGGGGGGGTACTACCATGCGGACAAGGCGAAGACAGAAAAGGCCATGCGGCCCAGCGCGACCCTGAACGCGATCATCGATGGGTTGAAGTAGACGGTTGCTGCTTGGTGCTCCGAGGCTCCGTCTCGGAGTTAGAAACGGCCCGCATCTGCGGGCCGTTTTATCGGGTCAGAACAATCCAATGATTTTCCCGGAATCAAGATCCACGTCCACGTCATAGAACCCAGGCCGCGTAGGCAGGCCGGGCATGGTGGCCATCTTGCCGAGCAGCGGGTAGAGGAAGCCCGCGCCGACGCTGGCCCGGATGTCTCGGACGGGGATACGGAAGCCCGTGGGCGCACCCTTGAGCGCCGGATCGTGGCTCAGGCTCAGGTGGGTCTTGGCCATGCAGATGGGCAGCCGGTCATAGCCCAATCGAGTGTAGGCCTCGATGCGGGCCTCTGCTTCGGGCGAGTAGTCCACGCCATCGGCGCCGTAGATCTCCCGGGCAATGGTCTCGATCTTCTGCTTGATGGGTTCGTCCAGATCGTAGAGGAAGCGGAAATCCGAGGGGCGTTCGCAAACGCGCATGACGGCCCGGGGGAGGTCGAGCGCCCCTTCCCCGCCCAGGGCCCAGTTCTGGCAGACCACCGCGTCCTCGGCGCCGCTTTCCAGTGAGGCCCGGCGCACCAGCTCGAGTTCGGCCACAGAATCCGTAACGAACCCATTGACGGCCACCACCACAGGAACCCCGAACTTGCGGGCGATACGAATGTGGTGCAGCAGGTTCGGCAGACCCTTGGCAAGCAGCTCGAGGTTTTCCTCCACATAGACCGGATCCAGTGGTTTCCCGGCCACGACCTTGGGGCCGCCTCCGTGCATTTTGAGCGCACGCACCGTGGCCACCAGGACGACGGCATCGGGCAGCAGACCCGATACGCGACACTTGATGTCGAAGAACTTCTCCATGCCCATGTCGGCGCCGAAGCCTGATTCGGTGATCACGTAGTCCGCCAGCTTGAGGGCGATCTGGTCCGCCAGGATGGAGCTGTTGCCGTGGGCGATGTTGGCGAAGGGGCCGGCATGCACGAAGACTGGCGTGCCCTCAAGGGTCTGCATGAGGGTGGGCTTGAGGGCGTCCTTCATGAGCACGGTCATGGCCCCCGCCACGCCCAGATCCTCGGCGGTGATGGCCTGACCCTGGCGATTGAAGCCGACGACCATGGACCCCAGGCGATGCCGCATGTCTGAAAGGCCAGACGTGAGGGCCAACACGGCCATGATCTCGCTGGCCACAGCGATATCGAACCCCGTCGCCCGGGCGAACCCCTGTTCCTCGGCGCCCGTGCCAATGGTAACTCCACGGAGAAAGCGGTCGCTGGTGTCCAATACCCGGCGCCACGTGAGCGTGGCGGGATCGAGATCCAGGCGGCAGATGCGGCGGCGCTCATCGGCCGTGAAGGCCTCGGGGTTGCCCTGGGTGATGCCGAGCTTTGTGCAGCGCAACTGCAACGACCGGGGAAATTTTCTACCGCATTTTCCCGCCGGGAAAATGCGCTCGAACAGCTGCTCATCCGAAGCCCCCGCTTCATGCAGGATCCGGGCGTCGATGGCGGCGGCGCAAAGGTTGTGGGCCGCGGTGATGGCGTGGATGTCCCCGGTGAGGTGAAGGTTGAAATCCTCCATGGGAATCACCTGGCTGTAGCCGCCGCCTGCTGCGCCGCCCTTGATCCCGAAGGTGGGGCCCTGGCTGGGCTGGCGAATGCAGGTGAGGACGCGCTGCCCGAGGTGGGCACCCAGGGCCTGGCTGAGGCCCACGGTGGTGGTGGTCTTACCCTCGCCCAGGGGCGTGGGCGTGATGGCGGTGACATCGATGTACCGCCCATTGGGTCGTTCCCGAAGACGCTCCAGCACCTCCAGCCGCACCTTCGCCTTGGTGGGGCCGTAGAACTCGAACTCGTCCTCCTTGAGTCCAAGTTCCGCCGCCACCAGGCCGATGGGCTTGAGCGCAGCGGCCTGGGCAATGTCCAGATCCGAAGGCACGGGCGTCCTGCGCTGCAGGGCCGTGGGGGTGAAGGGCGTCGTGACGGTGTCCATACCGTCTCCTCGGAAAGATCCACCTTCAGGATGAAGACGAAGCGCCAGGTGGGCCGTCCTACCCTGGGTTTGTTGATTCGCATCACACCCGCCGCCATGCTGGATCCATGCGTCGGTTGAAAGAGCTCACCATCCACCGCTTCCGGGAGAAGGCTTCGGTCTTCCTCACGGAACTCCACCCCGCGCGGGACCTGGCCGAACGGGCGGCGGCACTCACCGCGCTGCGCAAGCGCGACTTCGACGCGACGCATCATTGCAGCGCCTGGCGCGAGGGCGTTCCGGTCTCCGCCTTTGGTGCCGATGACGACGGTGAACCCTCGGGCACGGCCGGACGGCCCATGCTGGCGGTGCTGGAGGGCGCCCAGGTCACGGACCTCATCGCCATCTGCATCCGGTGGTACGGCGGCACCAAACTCGGCACCGGTGGTCTGGTGCGCGCCTACACCGAGGGCGTTCAAGGCGCCCTGGCCGAGGCCGATGCTGCAGGGGTTTGGGAGGAAGTCCGCATCCTTCGCACCGGGGAGATTCGCGTACCCGCTGCCCAGGCCCACCTGCCTTTCGCGCTGCTGGGGGCCTTCCCGGAGGCTGCCGCCCTCGACCAGACCTTCCAGGGCGCCGTTGCCGTTCTGCGCTTCCAATGCCCGCCGGAGCTGGCCCCGGCCCTCGATCACGCCTGGGGCGAGCGCAGCCGGGGCGGGGTGATTCGCTGGGAATGACCGCTCGCCGGTCCCGGCCCGCCATTCACCGATCCCTGCCCGATTCCCCGTGGGAACGCCCGTAGCTTGATCACACGGGAGGAAGCCATGGTTCATGCGGGATGGTTCATCGACAGCCCCTGGTGGTGGTTGGCGCAAGGAGCCAGTCCAAGTGTTCGAGCGCCCCGCGATGGTCCCAGGCGGGATGCTCTGCAAGGAAGGGCCCGCAGGGCGATGTGGTGGCATCGTTCAAGGGCTCTGACGCCGCGGGGCGCCCGCCTGGGACCATCCCGGAGGGCGTGCAGTGGCGCGCGTCACCATGCTGCGTCAGGCTCGGATCGCGTAGTACCCGCTACGCTCACCTCGCCTTCCTTGCCTGGCTCGCGCGGCGCCGCACGCGCGGGGCACTCCAATCACTTGGACAGGCTCCTAGGGCTGCCCACGCTGGCCTTCGCAGTCCCCTTCGGATCAGGCAGAAAGGAACACCGCTCATGAACGCCGAGGAACGCCCCCCCCTCTTTTCCGCCAAGCTCGTCTTCGGACTGGCGGTCATGGCCCTGGGCCTGATCCTCATGGCGGACAGCCTCCGCTGGTATGACGCCTGGCACCTGCTCACCTGGTGGCCCCTCGCGCTGGCAGCCTTTGGCCTCGCTCGGCTGGCCCAGGACGGACCCCTCAGCCTCCGCGGGCACGTCTGGCTGGGCTTTTCCGTGGCCGGGTTCATGTCCCAGTTCGGCCCTTGGGGCCTGCTGGAACGCTGGTGGCCGGCCTTCCTGGTCTGGGGCGGCATCATCGTCACCCTGCGGGCCATCTTCCCCCAGCCCAAGCGGGCAAAGAAAGGCAAGGCCGATCCTGCGCCGCCTTCGCCTGCCGTTTCCTGTGATTCTGAACCGGATTCCACTCAGGTGAAACCATGACCACCCCGGACGAAGCCAAGGCCCCCAGCCCCTTCAGCCCCAAGCTGGTGCTGGGCGTGGCCATCATCGTGGCGGGCCTCGTGCTCACCCTGGACAACCTCGGCCTCATCGAGGCCCACACCATCTTCAAGCTCTGGCCCCTGGTGCTCGTCGCCATGGGCGTCGCCAAGCTTCGCCAAGAAGGCAGCCATGGCGGCATGGGCGGCTGGTTCCTGGTGCTGGGGGGTGCCTTCCTGCTGCTCTTCACCTTCGCCCGGGGGCACCTGGCCGAGGCGCTGGCGCCGATGCTGGTGTTGGCGGTAGGCATCCTCATCGTGATCAAGGCGCTAAAGCAGAGCCGCGGCCTGCCGGCTGAGCTCGCCCGCTCCGAAGATTTCCTCCAGGGCACGGCCATCTTCGGCGGGTTCAAGCGGCGGGTGCTGACCCAGGCCTTCAAGGGCGGCGAGCTGACGGCCATCTTCGGCGGCTATGAGGTGGATCTCCGCCAGGCTGTCCTTGAAAACGGCCAGGCCCGCATCGATGTCTTCGTGCTCTTCGGCGGCGGTGAGATCCGCGTGCCCGAGGGTTGGGAAATCGCCAACCGCGCCACCGCCATCGCCGGCGCCCTGAACGACAGCACCCATCACGGGCCCAGCCCCACGGGGGAGCGCCCCCGCCTGGTGATCACGGGCCTGATCCTCTTTGGCGGCACGGAAGTGAAATCCTGATGCATCCTCTGCTGGCCAGCCGCGCGCGATTGGGGGCCTACCTCCTGGGGTGGGCCCCCATCGCGTTGCTGCTCATGGGCATCGCCCGGAGCCAGGGATGGAGCTGGGGCGAGGCGGGCGCGCTGGCCCTGCCCCTCTGCCTGCTGGCCGCCTTCCTATTCCTGTCCGCCTGGTTCCTTTGCCGGGCCCTGCCCCTGGGTCGGACGACGGAGGGCCTGGGCGCCCACGGAGCCGCCTGGGTCATGGCGGCGGTGCTCATGGGTGGGCTGTGGGCGGGGCTCGCCTGGGTGCTGGCCCGCATGCTGGCCTGGATTCCCGGTCTGGAGGCCCTGCCCGACCACGTGGAGACGGCCCTGCCGGTGCTCTCAGGCCTGGGCATCCTGCTCTACC
>JANXYT010000175.1 GCA_025355915.1 Holophagaceae bacterium | reverse complement strand
TATGCCGGTTCAGACCACGAGCACTCCGCCCAGCAGCCCCAGCTCATGACCATCCAGAAGTAAGAGGCGAGGACCCCATGGCCATTACCCAGAACTATGGAACCGGTCGCCGCAAGAGTGCGGCCGCCCGCGCCTTCCTGCGCCCCGGCACCGGCAAGATCACCGTCAACGGCCGCAGCCTCGAGAGCTACTTCCCCAACGCCGTGCTCCGCATGATGGTGCACCAGCCCCTGGTGCTGGCCGACCTCGACGGCAAGTTCGACATGATCATCAGCGTCGCCGGTGGCGGCCCTGCCGGACAGGCTTCGGCCATCCGCATGGGCATCTCCCGCGCTCTGCTGAGCTACAACGAGCAGCTCAAGGCCCTTTTGCGCGGCGCCGGTCTCCTGACCCGCGACCCCCGCATGAAGGAGCGCAAGAAGCCCGGTCGCCGGGCCGCGCGGCGCCGCTTCCAGTTCAGCAAGCGCTAACTTTTTCGGCTGCGCCGAAATAGGTATTGGAAAAGATTTACGGGGGGCTTCGGCCCCCCGAGTTCCACCGGGCCGCCCCCGGCATATGCAGGAAAGGCGGCCGATTCGAGGCGGCAATCCCGCCTTTCATCCCACCCGCGGCGCCCCTTCACTCCTATTGCGCCGCTTGACCAGGGAGGCCAACCATGGCTGCCATCCAGATGAAGGAACTTCTCGAGGCCGGTGCCCATTTCGGACACCAGACCAAGCGTTGGAATCCCAAGATGAAGAAGTACATCTTCGGGGCCCGCAACAGCATCTACATCATCGACCTCCAGAAGACCCTGCGCCTCTGGAACACCGCCGCGAATTACCTCACCAAATCCGCCGGTGAGGGGAAGAACTTCCTCTTCGTGGCCACCAAGCCCCAGGCCCAGGAGCTCATCGCCGAGCAGGCCGCCCGCTGCGGCGCCTTCTACGTCAACAACCGCTGGCTGGGCGGCATGCTGACCAATTTCTCCACCATCAAAAAGAGCCTTGAGAAGTTCCGTGAGATCGAAGCCACCCTGGCAGATCCCGCCCGGACGGCCCTGCTTTCCAAGAAGGAACTGCTCACCCTCAACCGCACCCGCCTGAAGCTCGAGACCTCCTTCCAGGGCATCCGCGACATGCGTTCGCTGCCTGATGTCATCTTCGTCATTGATCCGCACCGCGAAGACATTGCCGTCACCGAGGCCAAGAAGATCGGCATCAAGGTCGTGGGCATCGTGGACACGAACTGCGATCCCGACATGGTGGACTACATCATCCCCGCCAATGACGACGCGATCCGCTCCATCCTGCTCTTCTCCGAGCGCGTGGCCGATTCCATCCTCGAGGGCCGCCAGCGCTTCCAGGACAAGGGCGACAACGACGAGATGAAGAAGATGATGGCCGAAAAAATGGCTGATGGTATTGACGCATAGTTGTGACGAACCCGTCTCGGAATCGCCCAGCGATTCCGAGTAGATGGAAGTGGAAGGTTAGGAGCAAACGATGGCATTCACCGCCCAAGACGTGAAGGCGCTGCGCGAGAAGACCGGCCTCGGCATGATGGACTGCAAGAAGGCCCTGGAAGAGAACAACGGCGACATGGAGCAGGCCAACGAGTGGCTCCGCAAGAAGGGCATGGCCGCTTCCGCCAAGAAGGCCGACCGCATCGCGGGCGAGGGCATCGTGGAGGCCTATATCCACCCCGGCGGTCGCGTCGGCGTGCTCGTGGAAGTGAACAGCGAGACCGACTTTGTGGCCCGCAACGAGGCCTTCCAGCGCCTGGTGAAGGAAATCGCCATGCACATCGCGGCGGCCGACCCCGCGCCGCGCTTCGTGACCAAGGAAGAAGTGACCCCGGACTTTCTCGAGACCGAGAAGCGCATCGCCATGGAGCAGGCCCTGGCCACGGGCAAGCCCGCGAACATCGTCGCGAAGATCGTCGAAGGCAAGATGAACAGCATCTTCAAGGAGGTCTGCCTCCTCGAACAGCCCTTCATCATGAACCCCGATCTCACCATCCAGCAGTACCTGTCCCAGAGGACCGCGGAGATCGGCGAGAAGCTCAGCATCCGCCGCTTCACGAAATACATCATGGGCGAGGGCCTCCAGAAGCGGAGCGAGAACTTCGCCGAAGAAGTCGCCGCCGCCAAGTAAGGTTCAATCCTTCCGATCGAGGGCGGCATTCGTGCCGCCCTTTTTTTGGGCTAGGCTTTATTCAACCCCCGGGGTCCCCATGAAATTCAAGCGCATCCTCCTCCAGCTCTCTGGCGAAGCGCTCATGGGCGCCCAGGGATACGGCATCGATCCCGCGGTCGTCGGCATGATCGCCGATCAGGTGAAGCTGATCCGGGAGATGGGCGTGGAGGTGGGCCTGGTTATCGGCGGGGGCAACATCTTCCGCGGCGTGGCGGGTGCCACCAAGGGCATGGACCGCACCACCGCGGATCACATGGGCATGCTGGCGACCATGATCAACGCGTTGGCCCTGCAGGACGCCCTGGAGCACAAGGGCGTGCCGACCCGCACCCTGTCTGGCCTGGAGATGCCCAAGGTGTCCGAGACCTACATCCGCCGCCGGGTGGCCCGGCGGCG
>JANXYT010000096.1 GCA_025355915.1 Holophagaceae bacterium | reverse complement strand
TCCAGACCTTCGCCAACAGCAAGGACCTCAACCAGGCCCTCCAGGAATTCCGCAACCTCTACAACCACCAGTGGCTCATCGAACGCCACAACCACCGGCCTCCCGCCCAGGTCCGTCAGGACCTCCTTGGCACCGGAGCCGCCGCGTGAATACACTCAACCATCTGTCCAAGAAATACCGGGCGGTTCAGGATGACGGTCATCCAGGCGTCGGAGATGGCCGGATTCAGTGAGCGCAACGGCCTCAAGTGGTTGAAACGGTTTCGAGAAGAAGGAAAGCAGGGCCTTCAGGACCGCTCGAGCCAACCTCATCGCCTGGCTCGAAGCCATGAGCTTGGCTTCGTCGTCGAGGCCGTAGGTCGAAGACGGCGGGGCCAAGCGGCGGTCCGGATCGCCTCGAAATTGGGCGTGCCCCGGTCCACCGTAGGCTTCTGGCTTCGCAAGGCGGGGATCTCCCGAGCCTCGGCACTTCAGGAGAAGGAACCGCCCAATCGCTATGAGCAGGAAGCTCCAGGCGACTTGCTGCACCTCGACACCAAGAAGCTCGCCTACTTCCATCACGTGGGCCACCGCGCCACAGGCATTCGCCATGCGAAGAACCGCAAGGCTGGCTACCAAGTGCTCCATGTCTGCAACGACGACCACTCCCGCGCCTGCTACATGGAGGTGCTGCCGGACGAAATGAAGGGCACCAGGCCTCTTTCCTCCAGAGGGCGCTTTTGCATGTCCAGGCCCAGGGTGTCCAGGTCCGTAAGCTGCTGACGGACAACGGATCGCCTTCTCGCTCCAAGGAGTTCAAGGCCATGCGGGAAGCCTTTGGCCTCAAGCACAGCCGCACCCGGCCCTATCGCCCCAGAACCAACGGCAAGGCCGAGCGCCTCATCCAGACAACCCTCCGCGAATGGGCTTAAGGCCCCACCGGGCATGGTTCCGACGAAAGAAACCAGGCGCTCGCCGCCTGGCTCCACTTCTACAATCACCACAGGCCCCACTCGGCCTTAGGTGGTCAACCCCCCGTCACAAGGCTGAACAACCTCGTTGGCAACGACAGCTAGCGGAGCATGCTGCTGGCCTCGTTTCCATCGGGCGGTCAGGTCCCTGCCCGGGCGGCGAGCCGTCCATACTGGACCCGATGCCGCGCCCCCTTCCCGATGACCTGCTGAAAGTCCCCCACCGCCGGGACGTGCCGTTCGCCCGGCTCACGACGCTGGGCGTGGGGGGACTCTGCCGCTGGCTCTTCGAGCCGACGAGCGAAAGCGAGGCCCAGGCCTTTGTCCGGGCCTGCGCCCGGGAGGGCCTGCCCTGGCGGGTGCTGGGGGGCGGTTCGAACCTGGTGGTGCTGGGCGACCTGGAGATGCCGGTGCTGAGGCTGGCCTTCCCGAAGGAGGTCCGCCGCGAAGGTCACCATGTCACGGCGCCTGCGAGCCACGGCCACATCGCCTTGGCGGAAGCCGCCGCGGCCGCGGGCCTGTCGGGCCTGGAATTCGCCAGCGGCATCCCGGGTTCGCTGGGCGGCGCCATCCGCATGAACGCCGGAGCCTACGGCCGCGAGTGGGTGGACGTGCTCACCCGCTACCGCTTCCTCACCCCCGAGGGCGACCTGGTGGAAAAGGCACCCGATCCCGGCGAGTTCCGCTACCGCTGGAGCTTTCTCACGGGGGGCCGGGTGGTGTTGTCGGCCACGGCGGAACTCGCCGAAGGCGATCCCGTGAGGATCCGCGCTCAGGTGGCCGAGTACCGCGAAAAACGCGGCACTAGCCAGCCCCTGTCGAAGCGCAACGCCGGCTGCATCTTCAAGAACCCGCCGGGCCTGAGCGCCGGCCGCCTCATCGACCAGGCCGGTCTCAAGGGCCTGCGGATCGGGGGCGCCGAGGTGAGCCCCGAGCATGCCAACTTCCTCATCAACCACGGCCAGGCCACCGCCGCCGAGTTCGCCGACCTGATGGCGCAGGTCCAGGCGAAGGTCCGCGAGGTCCACGGCGTGGAGCTAGAACCCGAGGTGGAGATCTGGCGTACAGGCTGTCAGGCGTCAGCCGTCAGCTCTCAGCCCGCAACTGACAGCTGAGAGCCGATAGCTGATAGCTTTCTACCATGTCCATGCTCCCCCGCACCCGCCCCAAGCGCCCCTGGCTCCCCTGGGCCCGGGCGGGGATCACCCTGGTGGTGCTGGGTCTCGCGGGCTGGGGGCTGATGGAGTTGGGGACGCGGTATCTGGGGTTCCAGAAACTCGTCATCGAACAGGTGAACGTGAGCGGCTGCCGGGGCGAGCGCCAGGCAGAAATCCAGAAGCTGGCGGAGCAACTGGTGCTGGGCAAGCCGCTCTTCTGGGTGGATGCGGAGGACCTCCGGACCCGCATCGAGGCCAAGCGCTGGGTGCGGGGGCTCCAGATCCGCAAGGATCCCCCGGACCGCCTCAGCCTCGTCATCGAAGAACGGCGGCCCGTGCTCTGGCTGGTGCGCCCCAATGGGGTGTTCCTCGTGTCCGATGACGGAGTGCTGCTCGATCGGGTCAACCAAGCCAACCTAAATCCCATTCCGGTGGTGGTGGACCCCTCTAGCCAGACAGATCATGGACTGGCTCGAATGGTCAGCGCTGCGCGGACTCTCCGTGAAAAACAGCAGGGCTTTTATGAACGCATTACTGAACTTCGAGATACTCCAAAGGGCCCAGTTGCCTATATCGAAGGGCTTCCAGCCCCGATCTACCTTTCCCGTCAGGATGTGACGAAAAACGTTCCCAATTTTCAGGGGCTCTTCGTGGACCGCCTGTCCCTGCGGCCGGATCTGGCCCGGCTCCGGTACATCGACCTGAGGTGGGATGACGAAGTTTCCGTGGGTGAGCCGGAGGATGCCCCCGCCCCGGTAAAGTCCCCGCGCTGACCTCCGGGGGAAGGGGGCGGTTTTTTTTCCCGTCACGAATCCTCGATTTCTCGAGCGGAACTGGTATAAACCTAGAGCAAGGAAAAGGAACTTCATGTCTCAACGCGCCGTTCTCCTAGGGCTCGACCTTGGTGCAAGCAAAGTGGTGGCGGTGGTCGCCGTCCAGGAGGAAGACGGAACCCTGAATGTGACCGGAACCGGTCAGTCCTCGTCCCAGGGCGGAATCACTCAGGGCCAGATCACCGACATGGAGCTCAGCACCCGAGCCATCGTGCGGGCCGTGGAAGAGGCCATGAACACCGCCGGGCAGGCCAAGGTGGACGGCATCCGCGTGGCCGTGGACGGCATCCAGTTCAAGGGCGAAAACCTTCGCGATTCCATTACCATCTCCAGCGGCGACAAGATCATCACCGCCGCCGACCGGGACCGCGTACTGGAACAGGCCACCAACGGCTGCAAGCTGGCCAAGGAAGAGCTGGTCCTCCACCGCATCCCGCAGATGTTCCACATCAAGGGCCAGCGCGACATTCGCAACCCCGTGGCCATGTTCGGCGAGACGCTGGAGGCCGAGGTCCGCATCATCGTGGCGCCCAGCCCCGTCATCATGAACATCCAGATCGCGCTGAAGAACGCGGGGCTGCACGGCGCCGAGCTGATGTACTCGCCCCTCGCCAGCGCCGATGCGGTGCTGAGCCGCGAGGACCGCCAGAATGGCGCAGTGGTGGTGGACATCGGCGAGCACCTGACCCACCTGGGCATCTTCCTGCACGGCACGCTGTTCCATTCCGCCGTGATTCCCATCGGCGGCGCACACTTCACCCGCGACCTGGAGATCACCAAGCACCTGGGCGGCATGGCGGCCTCCGAGCGCATCAAGATGCGCTTCGGCACCGTGCTCCCCAGCCAGGTGCCCGCGGAGGAATCCGTCGAACTCGAGGAGGAGGGACGCCTGGTGTCCCGGCGCGAGATCGCCGAAGTGCTGCAGGCCCGCGCCGCAGAACTGCTGAATCTCGTATTGTCCGAAATGGGCCGCACGGGCCTCATGCACGAAATCCACGGGGGTGTGCATCTGGTGGGGGGGGGCGCCCTGCTCACCCACCTGCCCATCCTCGCCCAGACCCTGCTGGGACGGCCCCGCGTGGTGCTGGGCCGGATCCAAGGCGTGGTCGGCCTGCCCCAGGCCACCGGCAATCCCTTCTTCGTGAACGCGCTGGGTGCCGTGAAGGCCCTGTCGCGGGACCTGAACGAAACCCGCGGCAAGCAGGACCGGGGCGATGGTTTCCTCGGCCGATTCAAGAAGCTGTTCTAGTCATGCAACCTTCGGGAGCCCCGATGTCCGAGACCCCCTTTCTTCCCTGCCCCCACGGCCTGCCCGGCGCCAACATCAAGGTGCTGGGCGTGGGCGGCGCGGGCTGCAACGCCATCAACCGCATGATCGAGAGCGGTGTCACCGGCGTGCAGTTCATCGCCATGAATACCGACCAGCAGAGCCTCGCCCAGAACAAGGCCCACCTGAAGCTGCCCCTGGGCCCCCAGAGCAGCCGCGGTCTGGGCGCGGGCGGCAGCGCCGAGCTCGGCGCCGTGGCGGCGGAAGAAAGCCGCGAGGAAGTGCTGGCGGCCCTCCAGGGCGCCGACATGATCTTCATCACCGCGGGCATGGGTGGCGGCACCGGCACCGGCGCAGCCCCGGTGCTGGCCAACTATGCCCGGGAACTCGGCGCGCTCACCGTGGCCGTGGTCATCACGCCCTTCGCCTGGGAGGGCCGCAAGAAGGGGGATCTCGCCCTCGCCGGCCTGGCCAACCTGCGGGACACGGCGGATACGGTCATCGTCGTCAGCAACGAGCGCCTGAAGAATGTCTGTGATGCCCGCGTGACCATGAAGGAGGCCTTCCGCGTGGCCGACGGCGTGCTCATCCAGGGTGTGCGCGGCATCGCCGATCTCATCCTCAAGCCCGGCATCATCAACGGTGATTTCGCTGACGTGGAGGCTGTCCTCCGCAACGGCGGCGAAGCGCTCATCGGCACCGGTGCTGGCCGCGGCGAGGAAGCGGTCATGGACGCCCTCCGCAAAGCCCTGGCCTGCCCCCTGCTCGAACGGGCGCAGTCCGGCGCGGCGGCGAACGTTATGGTGTCCATCACCGCCGATTGGGAGGTCATGGAGGCTTCGGCCATCGAGACGGCCATGAACTACCTGCAGGATCACTACAACGGCCGCCCCGACATCAAGGCCTGCACCGTGGAAGGCGAGGGCATGGAAGATCGCGTGCTGGTCACCGTGCTGGCCAGCGGCTTCGACCAGGAGGAGAAACTTCTGGAAGAGCGCCGCCACAGCCTGAACCTGGATAGCGGCGGGGAATCTGCGCCCCTCCAGACCCACGCCTCCGGCCTCTCCATGCCGTCCCAGGCGCTGCCCGCGAATGTGGTCAGTGGCCGCGTCTACGGAGAGATGCCCGCCGGCGAGCAGGGCCCCACCCCCACCCGCCTGTTGCCCCAGGCCCCCACGCCCAGCGGAGAACTCCCCGGCGGCGCCGACGACCTTCATGTGCCCGCCATCATGCGCATGGGCCAGGGGCGGCTGCCCATCGAGTAAGGTGTCCCATTCCGCCTTTCCCAGCGGCTGAAGGGCTTCCATGTCCTCCCCTGCGATGACCCCGCCCCCCGGCACCCAGCTGCTCCGCTTCGTGGGGGATCGGGTGGTCTTCACGTTGGCCCACCCTCAGGCGGGGACCGAAGGCTGGCGGGCCTTCCTGCGCACGAACCTCACCCGGGGGGCGCGGCTGCGCGAGGAGACCCTGGCTTTGGCTGGGGAGGGATTCAGCGACCCCGCAGGTTCCTCCTGGCGCGATATCCCGTTGCCTGCGACCGCGGACGGCTGGGCCCTGGACTTGGCCCTGACCGAGCCTGGCTCCTTCCGCGCCAAGGCCTATGGCGTGGCCCCGGACGGCTGCCAACACTGGCCAGAAGGCGAAGATGTCAGCCTCTCGATCCACCCCGACCGGCTGCGCACGGCCAATACCATCTACTGCACCTTCCCCCGGATGTTCGGGGATGCGGCGGCCCGCCAGCGCCCGGATCTGGCCACGGCCATCCACATTCTGGATGACTCGGGTTACACGGTGATCCCCCCCTCAGGCCGCCTGCGCGACCTCACGGCCGCCGTGCCCCACATCATCGAGCGCCTGGGCTGCCGGATCCTCCACCTGCTGCCCGTGGGGCCGGTACCCACCACCTACGCCCGCATGGGCCGCTTCGGCAGCCCCTACGCCCAGTTGGACCTCACGGCCATCGACCCAGCCCTGGTGGACTTCGACCGCCGCACCACCGCGGAGGACCAGTTCTCAGAATTGACAGAAGCTGTCCATCAGGGTGGCGGCCAGGTGCTGCTGGATATCCTCGTGAATCACACGGGCTGGGGCTCCCGCCTGCTGGAACACCGCCCCAACTGGTTCTGCCGCAACCCGGACGGCACCTTCCATAGCCCCGGCGCCTGGGGCACCATCTGGGCGGATCTGGTGGAACTGGACCACGGCTCCCCCGCCCTTTGGGACATCGTGGCCCGGGCCCTGCTCACCTGGTGCGGGCGCGGCGTGGATGGCTTCCGCTGTGACGCGGGCTACATGGTGCCCCTGCCCGCCTGGCAGTACATCACCGCGAAGGTCCACCAGGCCTATCCAGAGGCCGTCTTCCTGCTGGAGGGTCTTGGCGGGGCCTGGGAGACCACCGAAACCCTGCTCACCCGGGGCGGCATGCAGTGGGCCTATTCCGAACTGTTCCAGAACCACCATCCCATCGAGGTGGCGCACCACCTCGACCACTGCCTGCGCGAGGGAGAACGGAGCGGGCTGCTGGTCCACTACAGCGAAACCCATGACAACCGCCGCCTCGCGGAACAGGGCGCCGCTTGGTCCCGCCTGCGCAACCGGCTCTGCGCCCTCGTGGGCCAGAATGGCGGATTCGGATTCACCGCGGGCGTGGAATGGCTGGCCACGGAAAAGGTGGATGTCCACGAAGCCCACGACCTGGCCTGGGGCGCAGAGCCGAACCTGGTGGACGACCTGGCCGCGCTCAACCACCTGCTCTCGGACCATCCCTGCTTCTTTGATGGCGCGGACGTGCGCCGCCTCAGCGGGGACGACGCCTCGGTGCTGGTTCTCCAGCGGACTTCCGCAGAGGGCCTTGATCGCGTGCTGATCCTTGTGAACCTCGATATGGACGCGGCCCAGTCCTGCCACATCGAAGCTCAGGTCTGGAGCGGCATCGGTGATCTCTGTGTGGATCTTCTGGACCAACCGCTTCCGGACCATCGCATCCTGCCCGACGGTGGCCATGAGGTGACCCTCTCCGCAGGGGGGAGCTATTGTCTGTCGGCCCAGGCCACCCCCCAGGGCCTGGCTGGCGAAGCCTACCGCCAGGCCCGGGCCCAGGCGGCCTGGGCCCTGCAAGCCCTGGCCCTGGTCCATCCAGCGGAGGCCATCGGTCCTAGCGATTGGCGGGGTCTGGCGAACCGGGTCGCGCCGTCCCCCGCCGGTTTCCTGGCCGCCCTGCCCCATATCGATGACGCATGTCTCCGCCGCGATCTGCTGGGTGCCCTTGATGCAGCCCTCGCGCTTCCGGCGTTTCCCCGGGTGACGCTCTGGACCGTGGCGGGCGCGCAACGGGTCAGTCTGGTGGCGCCGGACCACTGGCTTCTGCTGCAGGATCCGTCCCCCTTCAACGTCACCCTGCGGATGGCGGACCGGCCCGACCTGCACCTTCGGAGCACTCCGGTGGACGGCGGTTTCATCGCGGCCGTACCGCCCCGTCCACCGCGGAAGGGCAAGGCCACCCTTGTCCTTCAGCGCCATGCCACGGGGGCGGGCCTTCTCCAGGCAGACCTCCACTTTCTCCCCGAGGTTCCAGATCCACCGAAGGCGGGACGCGAGGGTCTGGCCCTGCTCACCAATGGCCGCGGGGGCATGGCGCGGTTGCATGCGGACCTCGGCGCCATCGCCTCCAAATACGATTGCCTGCTGGCCGCGAACCTTCACCCTTCGGCTCCCTCGGACCGCCAGGTGCTGGCCAAGCGGCTGCGGGCCTGGGTGAACGCGGATGGATTCAGCACCGCCCTGGAGGCCCGCAATCTGGTGCGCTTCGAGGCTGGCCCCCCCGCCCGCTGGACCTTCCTGGCCAGCGCGGGTGATGGGCACCAGGTGGAGATCCACCTGGAGGCTGACATGCCTGCCGATCTCAACACGGTGGTGCTGCGGTGGTCGCGGCCGGGCCCCACGGGGGCGGAAACGGACCTGCCCGAGCCTCACCAGGTGCGCCTCACCGTGCGGCTCGATCTGGAGGACCGTTCCTTCCACCACGAGACCCGGCTGGATGCAGGCTTGGAAGCGAGCTTCCTGAACGTCACCGGGCTCCTGAAAGGAAAGCAGGGCTTTCGCTTCGCGCCCGCCGCCGATCGCCACCTCGAGGCCTGGGCGGAGGCTGGTACCTACCACCCCCAGCCCGAAGCCTGCCGGGGGATACCGCATCCCGTGGAAGGCTCCCGGGGCATGGCGAATGCGGGGGACGCCTGGAGCCCCGGCTGGTTCGACCTGCCGCTGCCTCCGGGAGCCAAGGTCCGGATGACCGTCAGCGCCGAGGCGGAAGCTCCCGTGGAAGACCCGTCCCTCGAGCCGACGGCGATTCAGGATCTCCCTGGGCGCCTTCGCCAGGCCCTGCGAGCCTTCCTCGTCCGCCGTGGCGAGGGTCTCACGGTCATCGCGGGCTACCCCTGGTTCCTCGACTGGGGCCGCGACACGCTCATCGTCTGCCGGGGACTGCTGGCGGCCGGGCTGACCGAGGAGACCGGCCTCATTCTGCGGACCTTCGCGGCCCTGGAAGATCGCGGCACCCTGCCCAACATGCTCGGCGCTGACAGCACGGTGGACCGGGATACCTCGGACGCGCCCCTCTGGCTGGCCGTGGCCTGTGAGGAAGCCGCCGGATCCCTGGGACCTGAGTTCCTCCAGGCGGCGGCGGGCGGGCGCACCGTCCTCGAGGTGCTGACGTCGCTGGGTGAACATCTGCGGCGCGGGGCCCGCAACGGCGTGCGAATGGATCCCGCCTCTGCCCTCCTCTGGAGCCCCGCGCACTTCACCTGGATGGACACCCGGTACCCCATGGGATCGCCACGGGAGGGCTACCCCGTGGAGATCCAGGCCCTGTGGATCCGGCTGCTGCGGTTGCTCGACCGCCAGGTCGCGCCCAGTGATGGGGAACCCTGGTCCGCCACCGCCGCGCGGGCCGAGGCGTCCCTCGACGCCTTCTGGCTGGAGGACCGGGGCTGGTTCGCGGATGTTCTCCTGGCCGCCCAGGGCGTGCCCGCCCACGATGCCACGCCCGCCGATCACCTGCGTCCCAACCAGCTCTTCCTGGTCTCTCTGGGGTTGGTGACGGGGGACCGCGCCCGGCGCTGCGTGGATGCCTGTGCCCGCCACCTGCTGGTGCCCGGTGGTCTGAGGAGTCTCGCACCGCTGCCGGTCACCGTACCCTTGCCCATTCCCGCGCCCTGGGGCGGCGGGCTCAACGATCCGACGCATCCCTACCAGGGTCGCTACGAAGGCGACGAGGATACCCGCCGCAAACCCGCCTACCACAACGGCACCGCCTGGGTCTGGCAGCTGCCCCTGCTCTGCGAGGCCCTGGACCTGGCCTGGGACGGGGATCCCGCCGCCCGCGCCACGGCCCGCGCCTGGCTGAGTTCGGTGGTGCCCCTGCTGGACACGGGCTGCCTCGGTCACCTGCCCGAGATCCTCGACGGCGACGCGCCCCACGCCCCCCGAGGCTGCGATGCCCAGGCCTGGAGCGTCAGCGAGGCGCTAAGAGTCTGGGTGAACCTGACCTGAGCGTCGACGGGGGCCGGATCACCCAGACCAGGGTCGGGATGGGCCAAATCGGTGGTTGTTAAGAGATGTTAAGTTTTCCGTCCATGGCTTGGCCGCGACCAGGAGCCGTGGGAGGATTTCCAAAATGAAATTTTGGAGACCTCTTCGTCATGAACGCCTTCGTGATTGTCCACATGGATCTGTCCACGGGACGCCGATTCGAGCTCCCCGAACGGTTCAGGACCCAGGTCGAAGCCGCAGTCCGGATCGCGGAGCTGACGCTCGCGGACCCGCAGCAGGTCTATCTCATGAAGCTGGTGCCTGCGGCCTGAGGTAGCGCTTTAGAATGCTCCCGAGCCGGGGCGAAGTCGCAGCACACCCACTGCTGCGAAGCCGCCCGAGGCCGTGGCGCCCAGAATCAAGCCCCACGGCTGACCCCGCCGCACCCTAGAATGACCCATGGAACCCTCCCGCTTCGCCTCGACCTTGGGCGACCTGGATCTGCACCTGCTGGGCGAGGGGAAGCATCGGCGGGCCTACGAAAAGCTGGGAGCCCATCCCAGGGTTCTGGGCGGCGTGGCGGGGGTGAGCTTCGCGGTCTGGGCACCCAATGCGCGCTCCGTGAGCGTGGTGGGGGATTTCAATGGGTGGGATGGCCGCTCCCATCCGCTGCGTCGCTCCGGCCCCAACGGTTTCTGGGAGACCTTCGTGCCCGGGCTGGTTCTGGGCATGCTCTACAAGTTCGAACTCCACGGGTCGAACGGCCACCTGCTACCCCTCAAGGCGGACCCCTTTGCCTTCCGTTGCGAGCGCGCCCCGGGCACGGCGTCCGTCGTCCACGGCCTGCCTGCCTGCGCCTGGGGCGATGGCGAGTGGATGGAGCGGCGGCGGGAGACCAGGCTCCATGCCGATCCCCTCAGCATCTACGAACTCCACCTGGGCTCCTGGCGGCGGCGGCCGGACGGTTCCTTCATGAGTTACCAGGAGATCGCCGCCGACCTGGCGCCCTACGCCAGCTGGCTGGGCTTCACCCATGTGCAGCTGCTGCCCGTGATGGAGCACCCGTACGATCCCTCCTGGGGCTACCAGCCCCTGGGCCTGTTCGCGCCCACCAGCCGCTTCGGCGGCCCCGAGGATTTCAAGGCCTTCGTGGACACCCTGCACCAGGCCGGGCTGGGGGTCATCCTCGACTGGGTGCCGGCGCACTTCCCCGAGGATGCCCATGGGCTGGCGAGCTTCGATGGCACCCACCTCTACGAACACGCGGATCCCCGCCAAGGGCGCCATATGGACTGGGGCACGCTGATCTACAACTACGGCCGGGTGGAGGTGCAGAACTACCTCATTTCCAATGCGCTGTTTTGGCTCGACCAGTTCCATGTGGACGGCCTGCGGGTGGATGCGGTGGCGTCGATGCTGTACCTGGACTACAGCCGCGAAGCAGGCGAGTGGATCCCCAACCGCCATGGGGGAAGGGAAAACCTCGAGGCCGTGAGCTTCCTGCGCCGCCTGAACGAGGTGGTCTACGCCCAATTCCCCGACACCTTTACCGTCGCCGAGGAATCCACGGCCTGGCCCGGCGTCTCTCGCCCCACCGACCAGGAAGGCCTCGGTTTCGGCTTCAAGTGGGACATGGGCTGGATGCACGACACCCTGCGCTACCTGGGCCAGGGCATGATGGCGCGCCCCCACCACCACGACGACATCACCTTCTCCATGCTCTACCACGACTCGGAGAACTACGTGCTGCCGCTCTCCCACGATGAAGTGGTCCACGGCAAGCGCAGCCTCATCGGACGCATGCCGGGCAATCCCTGGGAGCGGATGGCAAACCTGCGCCTGCTCTATGCCTGGCTCTTCGCCCATGGCGGCAAGAAGCTGCTCTTCATGGGCGGCGAGTTCGCCCAAGGGCGGGAGTGGAACCACGATACGGCCCTGGACTGGGAGCTGCTGGACCAGCCTGACCACAAAGGAATCCACGACCTGGTGCGCGATCTCAACGGGCTCTACCGCCGCCAACCGGCCCTCCACGAGGGCGACTGCCAACCGGGGGGGTTTGCCTGGATCGATTGCGGCGACCGGTTCAACAGTGTGCTCACCCTGCTGCGCCGGGCCTCGGATCCGAGCGACATCGTGGTCACGGCCTTCAACTTCACCGCCCTGCCTCATCATGACTACCGCGTGGGAGTGCCCGCACCGGGCCTCTACGCCGAACTGCTGAACACGGATTCCGCCCACTACGGTGGACGGAACCTAGGCAACACGGGGCGCGTGAAAACTGAAGCCATTCCCGCCCACGGCTTCCCGCAGTCCCTGAACCTCACCCTGCCACCGCTCGCGGCGCTCTTCTTGAAACCCGAACGGCCTTTCCCTTCGCAGCAGCCCTAGGACCGGACATGGACCAGCTCATTCCCAAACTGCAGAAACTCACCCAGAACCTTTGGTGGACCTGGAAACCCGACGTGCGGACCATCTTCCGCGACCTCGATCTGGAGCTCTATCACAAGGTCCACCAGAACCCCATGTCCGTGCTCAAGCAGATCGACCCCGGCCAGCTCGAACAGCGGGCCTCGGACGTAGATGTGCCGGCCCGGGTCGACCGGGCCCTGCGGCAGCTGCAGGAGTACCTCACGCCGGTCACCACCTGGGGCCTCACCCACGCCGGGGCCATGCGGTCGCGGCCCATCGCCTACTTCTGCATGGAGTTCGGCGTCCATGAATCCCTGCCCATCTATTCCGGCGGGCTGGGCATCCTGGCGGGGGATCACCTGAAATCCGCCTCCGACCTGGGCGTGCCCCTGGTGGGGGTCGGCCTGCTCTATCACCAGGGCTATACCAATCAGGTGCTGGATCCCTCGCTCTGGCAGCAGGACGTGGTGGAACCCTTCGACATCGCCGATCTGCCCCTGGTGCCCGCGGTGGACCGGCATGGCGAGCCCGTGCAGGTGTCCGTGGAACTGCCGGGACGCCTGGTCCGCGCCGCGGTCCTCGAAGTGCAGGTGGGCCGCATCCGGCTCATTCTGCTGGATACCCGCGTCAAGCAGATCGATCCCAAGGATGTGGCGCTGGCGGCTCGGCTCTATGGCGGCGATCAGCGCATGCGCATCGAGCAGGAACTGCTGTTGGGCGTGGGCGGCGCGAGGGCCCTGCGTGCCCTCGACATCAACGCCAGTGTGTTCCACCTCAACGAGGGCCATTCCGCCTTCGCCCTGCTGGAACGGGCGCGCCACCGCATCCAGGCCGACGGCATGGATCCCCACAAGGCCCTGCAGGAAGTCGCTTCGGCCACGGTGTTCACCACGCACACCCCCGTGGACGCCGGCCACGATCGCTTCCCCGCGGACCTGGCCGCCGAGCACCTCCGCCCCCTGGCCGAGGGACTGAACTTGCCTCTGGACGAGGTCCTGGGCCTGGGGCGGGTGAATCCCCACGATCATGGCTCCCCCTTCCTGCCCACGGTGCTGGCCCTCAAGCTGTCCCGCCGCGCCAACGGTGTGTCCGCCCTCCATGGTGTGGTCTCCCGCCGGATGTGGAACCACCTCTATCCCGGGGTGCGGGAGGAGGCCGTGCCCATCGGCCACGTCACCAACGGGGTCCACCTGCCCACCTGGCTGGCCACGGAGATGAACCATCTCTATGAATCGCACCTGGGTGTGGCCTACCAGAGCGCCCTCACTCGGCCAGAGACCTGGACAAAGATCACAGCCGTGTCCTCCGCCGAGATCTGGGAGACCAAGCAGGTGTTGAAGGCCCGCACCATCCGCTTCATCCGGAAACGCAGCGCCGACATGCGCACGCGGCTGGTTCTGCCGGAGATTGAGCCCGCGCCACTGGATCCCGATGCCCTCACCATCGGCTTCGCCCGCCGCTTCGTTCCCTACAAGCGGCCCGACCTCCTCTTTACGGATCTCGATCGCCTGGACCGCCTGGTGAACCGCCCCGGACGGCCCGTGAACCTCATCTTTTCGGGCCGGGCCCACCCGGCGGACAACACCGGCAAGGCCCTCATCCAGAAGGTGGCCACGATCCTCGAGGATCCCCGGTTCCGCCATCGCATCCTCTTCATCGAGAACTACAACATTCACGTGGGACGCATGCTCTACCAGGGCATCGACGCTTGGCTCAACAACCCCCAGCGCCCCCTCGAGGCCTGCGGCACCAGCGGCATGAAGGTGGTGCTCAATGGCGGTTTGCATATCTCGGTACGGGACGGCTGGTGGGCCGAAGCCTACGATGGCGAGAACGGTTTCGCCATCGGCACCGGCGAGATTCATGCGGACCAGGCCATCCAGGACCAGCGCGATGCCGAGGAACTCTTCCGGCTGCTGGAAGACGAGGTGGTGCCCATGTACTACGAGAACCGGAACGCCGCTGGTGTGCCTCGCTGCTGGGTGGACCGCATGAAGCATTCCATCCGCACCCTGGCCTGGCGGTTCAACGCCGACCGCATGGTGCAGGATTACGTCCACCACCTCTACCTGCCCGCCGCCCTCGGCAGCAGCTGCCAGATGCCGCCGCCGTGAGGCCCGCGCAGGACTGCTGACATCAGGGCACAAAGGCAATCGAGGGCCCTAGATACCGGCCCCGGAGGGGGATCACCAGGAGCCCCGGCGCAGAGCCACCCTCGACCCCACTCCAGGCTTATGATAAAATCGATCAGGAGCGTTAGTCATGGCGGGATCTGCTCGTGCCCCTGCACATGCGAAGCACCTGGAACTCGAACGCCGGGCCTTCCTGGATTTGCTCCGCATGGCCAATACGATGGCGCAACCGGAGGAGATCGCCCACCAGCTGGTGGTCCTGGCCCAGCACCTGTCCGAATGTGAAGCCGTGGCCATCCGCCTGAAGCGCGGGCCGGGCTATCCCTATGCCGCCAGCCTGGGGTTTCCTGAGCAGTTCCTGTCCCTGGAGAATGAACTCTGCCTCACTGATGGGGAGGGGCACCTGGTCCGGGATGACCAGCGACAGCCGCTCCTGGCCTGCCTCTGCGGCCGGGTGCTGTCGGGCCAGGTAGACCGGGCCCAGTCCTTTTTCACCGATCGGGGCAGCTTCATCACGTCCTCCACCAGTCACCTCGTGTCCTCCCCAAAAGTCACCCGAGTTCTGGGGCCTACCCGCAACCGATGCCACCTCGCGGGCTACGAGACAGTCGGGCTCTTCCCCATCCGGCGGGATGAGGTGACCTATGGACTCATCCAATGCAACGATCCGAAGCCCCACCGGCTCACCGTGGAATCCATCGACCTGATGGAGAACCTTGCCACCAGTGCCGCGCACCTGTTCCAGTTGGCGATGGCTTAATTCGGCTACAGCCCCAGGCGCTGGAAGGTCCGCTTCTTGCCGTCCTCCACTTCGGGCTGGTCGAAGGGATCGAGTTCCAAGGCGAAGCCCAGGATCCCCACGATGGCCTGCCAAGCCATCATGAAGGCGCCCACCTCTTGCTCGTCGAGGCGGGGCATTGACCAGCGCAGCACGGGCACGCCGGTGGCCTCCAGGGCCTCGGCGGTGCCTTCGGCTTGGGCCCGAAGGATGTCGGCGCCCTGGAGACTCGCCAGGCCCGGATAGGGCGAACCCGGCGGTGGATCGAGCCGTTCCGGCGCGGGGGCCCCCTCCACCGTCAGCACGATCACACCGAGGTTGCGGGGTCCCGCCATCCAGCGCTGCAACTGGCTGTGCTGATCCACGGGACCCACGGCGCGGATGGGGGTGAAGCCCTTGCGAGTGCCGTCCTTCCCCACCTTGCCGAGGGATTCGGCAATGAGCTGCACCCACCAGGCGGACAGGCTGTCGAGGCGCATGGCATAGGGCATGAGCACCCACTCGGTGAGGCCCCGCCGGTGGGCCTCCAGCAGCAGTTCCACGGTGGCGGCGATGCGATCGCGCCAGGGCCCCTGGTCAGCCTCGACCTCGGCGATGACCGCGCGGCCGCCCCGGAGGAAGGCCGCTGTGTCCCGGCCCATCCAGGCCAGGGGCAGGGTTCCGATGGGCGTGAAGGCGGAGAACCGGCCGCCCACGTCCACGGGGATCGGCAGGAGGCGGCACCCATTGGCCCGGCCCCAGGTGGCCAGGGGATTCGCATCGTCCTGGGTGATGAGGATCGGCGCGGCGACCTCAGCAAACCCTGGCGAGGCCCGCAGCCGGGCGATCCAGGTCCAGAGTTCGAGGGTCTTCCCGCTCTTGGAGGCGAACACCAGCTGGTCGCCGGCCTGGAGACGGAAGTCCGACACCTGTTCCGGCGACGCCAGGGGCACCCAATTCCCGGTAGCCCGGGCGTCTCCAAAGGCCCGCACCAGCGTTTCCGAAGGCAGCAGAGAGCCGCCGATGCCGCACCAGAGCAGGCGCCGGTGGGGAGCGAGGCCCGGCCGGGCCGGATCGGCCACTTTCCGCCAGCCACCCATGGGATGGGCCTCGACCGCCTGCCAGTGGGTTCGGATATCCATGTCAGTAGCCCTTTGAAGGAATGGTCGCATAGAGGTCGAGATAGGCCCTGGCTGGGGCCTCCCAGCCGAATTCCGCCGCCATGCCGCGCCGCTGGACCTGCCGCCAGGTGGCCGGATCCTGGAACAGGGCCAAGGCGCGATTGATCGCCTCGCCCAGGGCCCACCCGTTAGCCGCCTCGAACTGAAAGCCGGTGGCGGTGTCGTTCGCCAAGGTCTCCGGCGACATGCCAACCACGGTATCGGCCAGGCCGCCGGTGCGCCGCACCAGGGGAAGGGCGCCGTAGGCCTGCGCGTAGAGCTGGGTGAGACCGCAGGGTTCCTGGCGGGAGGGCACCAGCACCACATCGGCGGCCGCGAAGGCCCGGTGGGCCAGGGCTTCGTCGTAGCCGATGAACACGGCCACCTGGCCGGGATGGCGCTGGGCCGCCTGGCGGAAGGCCCCCTCCGCATGGAAATCCCCGGTTCCAATGACCGCCAGCTGGGCACCCCGGGTCACCAGGTAATCCACGTTGTCCAGCACCAGGTCGAGGCCCTTGAGCGGATCCAGCCGGCTCACCGCCACGAACAGGGGGGCCCCCGGATCTTCCTGCAGGCCCATCCGGCGCTGGAAATCCGGGCGATTCGGCGCCCGGCGGGACGGATGCTTGAGATCGTAGCGGCTGACAAGATGATGATCGGTGGCCGGGTTCCAAATCACTCGATCTACGCCGTTGAGGATCCCGCGCAGGCTCCCATTCCGGTGGGTCAGCAGGCCCTCGAGCCCGTGGCCGTTGGCCTGTTGGATCTCGCGCGCATAGGTGGGGCTCACGGTGCTGAGCCGATCCGCGAGCCTCAGGCCAGCCTTGAGAAAGCCGATGTCCCCGTGGAATTCCACGCCCTCGGGCGTGAAGGCGTGGCGGGGAAGCCCCAGGCCGCCGAGCAGGGAGGCTGGGAAGCGGCCCTGAAAGGCGATGTTGTGGATGGTCATCACCGTGGCGGGCCGGGGACCGTCGCCGTAGGCCACGTAGGCGGGCACCAGCCCCGCAGGCCAGTCGTGGCCATGCAACACGTCGGGTCGCCAGCCCTCGGCATCCCCGGCGCGCCCGAGGTGCGCCGCCGCCCAGGCCAGGGCGGCGAAGCGCCGGGCGAGGTCCCCGGGGTGGCCGTACGGGTTGCCCGGTCGATCGAAGAAAGTCGGCTGGTCGAGCAGGTACAGGGGCAGACCGGGGGCGTCGGCGCGGAGAATCCGGGCCGGTCCGCCGCCCATGAGCTCCGGGAAGGCAGCGGCCTCGCCCTGAAGGTCGACCGCCTCGCGAAGGGCCGGATAGGCCGGCAGCAGCACGCGGACATCGGCGCCCAAGGCACGCATGGCCCGGGGCAGGGCTGCCATCACATCGCCCAGACCTCCGGTTTTGACATAGGGGAACAGCTCGGATGTGACGAACAGAACGTTCAAAAGCTAGGGCTCCAGCTGGTTCAGCATGCGCTGCGAGATGAGGGTGACGCCACCCGCGGTGCGATAGAAACGGCGGACGTCCTCCTCTGGATCCTCGCCCGCGACGAGACCCTCGGGGATGCGCACGTCCCGGGCCACGATGCAGCGGCGAAGGCGGGCATGGCGGCCGATATCGCAGCCGGGCAGCACCACGGCTCCGTCGAGGCGGGCGTGGGAATGGACGTACACGCGACTGGAGAGAAGGGAATGGTGCACGTGGGCGCCGGAGATGACGCAGGCGCCAGACACCAGACTGGAGAGGGCCACCCCATTGCGCATCTCGCCCGAGTGGACGAATTTTGCGGGCGGCAGCTGTTCCTGGTGGGTGGTGATGGGCCAGGCCTCATCGTAAAGGTTCAGGGCGGGCAGCACGCTGGTGAGGTCCATATTGGCCTCCCAGTAGGAATCCACGCTGCCCACATCCCGCCAGTAGGGCTCCGGGTGCCCTTCGTTCGGGATACAGCTATTCTCGAACCGGTGGGCGTAGACCTTGGCCTCGTTGACCAGCCTCGGGATGATGTCCTTGCCAAAGTCGTGGCCCGAATTCGGATCCTCCGCATCCCGGATGAGGGCTGCGTAGAGAAATTCCGCGTTGAACAGGTAGATGCCCATGGAAGCGAAAGCCCGGTCGGGTTTGCCCGGGATGGGGGGCGGATCCTCCGGTTTCTCGACAAAGGCCACGATGCGGTCCTGCTCGTCCACGTGGGCGATGCCGAAGCCTCGCGCTGCGTCCCGGGGCACTTCCAGGCAGGCGATGGTCATGTCCGCCTGATGGTCGAGGTGGTCCTTGAGGAACACCTTGTAGTCCATGCGATAGATGTGGTCGCCCGCGAGAATCAGGACGGTCTTGGGATTGGCGGCCCGGATGTTGCTCATGTTCTGATAGACGGCGTCCGCCGTGCCAAGATACCAA
>JANXYT010000047.1 GCA_025355915.1 Holophagaceae bacterium | reverse complement strand
TGGGCCATGGGGCAGGTGCTCACGAATGGCATCTCCCATACCTACACCCGGCGGGAAGACAATATGCTCGTCGCGGTGGCCCCAGTTTTCTACGAGGAGCCCAGGGCTGATCAGGTCGGTACCCTGGTCATTGGCTTCACCACGGAAGGGACCCAGCGGGCGGTCCGCGAGAACATCAGGACCAGTCTCGCGGTGGGTCTGGTCACTTTGATGCTGGGGATTGGGGTGGCGGTTTTCCTCTCGAATCGCTTCCTCCGGCCCGTAATCCAGCTGACCGAGGCGGCCGAGAAGGTCGCCCAGGGCCACCTGGAAACCGTTTCGGTGAAGGTCTACTCCCGGGATGAAATCCAGGATTTGAGCCAATCGTTCGAACTGATGACGGACAAGCTCAGGGTGTCCCGGGATGAGATCGAGCGCCAGAACCGTCTGCTCGAGTACCGCGTCCAGGAGCGCACCCGACAGCTGATGGAAACCATCTGGGAACTTGAAGAGATCCGCGCCAACCTGGAACAACTCGTCCAGGACCGCACCCGCGGCTTGGAACAGAGCCGGGCGGAGCTGAAGGCCTGGGCCAGCACGCTCGAGGAGAAGGTCGACGAGAAGACCCGGGAGCTCCAGGGGCTCAATGACAACTTGCTGACCAGCTACCAGAAGCTGAAGGAAGTCGACCGGCTGAAGGATGAGTTCCTGGCCAACATGAGCCATGAACTGCGGACACCGTTGAATTCCATCATCGGGTTCTCCGGCATGCTCATCCAGGATCCGCAT
Source organism: Holophagaceae bacterium (assembly GCA_025355915.1). Lineage (GTDB taxonomy): Bacteria > Acidobacteriota > Holophagae > Holophagales > Holophagaceae > Geothrix. The sequence goes on along the minus strand of JANXYT010000047.1, from coordinate 9,073 downwards.
GGACAATTGGGCGTGGAAGCCCGGGAAGACCTTCAGATCATCTACCAGAACGGCCGTTCCCTTCTGGGGCTCATCAATTCGATCCTCGACCTCTCCAAGATCGAAGCCGGCAAGATGGAGATGGAACTCGAGGAGATCGACCCCGTGCAGCTGCTGGACGAAGTGAAGGCCATGTCCGCCGGTCTCATCCAGGGCCGCCCCATCGAGCTTCAGTACCTGCGGCCGAAGGGCGAGATCCGCGTGATGGGTGACCCCGACCGCCTTCGGCAAGTGTTCACGAATCTGGCCGGGAATGCCCTCAAGTTCACGGAATCAGGTTTCGTGAGGATCACCGCCACCCAGGAGGCTGGTCGCTTCCAGATGTGCGTCCAAGACACAGGCATCGGAATGTCGGAAGATGAATTGGAGCGCCTCTTCAAGCCCTTTCAGCAGGTCGATGGAAGCATCACCCGGCGCTTCGGGGGCACGGGGCTCGGGTTGGCCATCAGTCAGCGGTTCATGGACCTCATGCACGGCAGCATTACGGCCCGCAGTCGAAAAGGGGAGGGGAGCACCTTTATCTTGGAGATGCCGCTTGTCCGGGGAGGCCGCGCATGACTGATGCCCAGCCAGGCATGGACGCTCCTCCCTCCCGCATCCTTTGCATCGAGGACAACCCGATGAATTGGCGCCTCGTGCAGCGGCTGCTGTCCCAGGCGGGGTATGAGATGCACTGGGCGGAGGATGGCCTCAAGGGCTGCGAACTGGCCCTCGCCCTGAAGCCCGCCCTCCTCCTCCTCGACATCAATCTGCCGGGCCTGTCGGGATTCGAGGTCGCGACTAAGCTCCGGCAGAACAGCAGCATGGACGCCACCCTCATCGTGGCCCTGACGGCCAAGACGATGCGAAGCGACCGGGAGACGGCCCTGGTCACGGGATGCGACGGGTTCATCTCGAAGCCCATCGACCCCTTCCTGTTCGTGGGACAGGTCGAGGCCTACCTTGGTGGCCAGAGGGACCGCCTCGAACAAGGCCGGGAAGGGGCGGCGCTGCGCCAGTTCAGCCAGCAGGTCGTAGAGCATCTTGATGCGCAACTGAGGGAAGCCCAGGAGGGCAACCGGAGGCTGCTCGAAGTCCAGGCCGAGCTGGAACAACGGAGCCAGCACCTATCCCGCCTCCTATCCCTCAGCAAGGACATCATCCCGGTCAGGGATGCCGACGAGATCTTGTCCCGGGTGCTGGGACAGCTCCATGAGGAACTTGGCCTCGATCGCCTACGGGCCTACCGGATCCATGCGAGCGGGACCTATTTTCAGGGGCTGGCCAGAACCCAGGAGGGATTTGTGGAGACGCCGGTGCTCCCCGTATCCCACCCCTTGATTGTCTGGGCAGAATCCCGGCCGACCGGAAGCGTCCTGACCGGGAGCGACCTCCGACAGTCGGAACCCTGGGAGCAGGGCATCGACCTTGGTCTCTGGGTGCCAAAGTCACAGGCCATGCTGCTGCCCCTTCGAAGCCGGTCCGAGGAGGGGCATCTCTGGGGGTTTCTGGCCGCCGACCGTCCCAACAAACCCTTCCAGCCTTTCGAGATCGAATTGGCGGCCCTGCACGCCGGGATTCTCCAGGTCAGTCTGGAAAACACTGGACTCATCGCCCACCTGGATAAGACCAGTCAGGCCCTGGGCACCAGCTACGAGGGACTGGAATCCGCCTATGAGGCACTGAAAGATGCCCAGCGGGCCCTGGGAGCTCAGAACCAGAAAACTGCCCTCGGGGGCCTGTTCATGAACATGGCCCAAAGACTCCAGGTGCCGGTGCGCACGTTGAAGGACGAAAGCGCTGCCCTTTCGCTTCTCATGGAACGCCCGGATGCTCCGGGCCCCGGAGAAAGGGAGATATGCCACCGGTCCATGGATCAGATCCGCCATGCAATTTCTCAGGTTGATGGGCTGGTCCGAGCTTTGCTCCGTCGCGCGGGACAGGGGGAGGCGAGCACCCCTGAATGGATCCACCTTCATGCCCTTGTAAAGCAGGAACTGGATCTCCTGCGAGCTGAGGGCAGTCTGCCCGAGAACTTGCCCGTGGCGTTGAACCTCCAGGCTCCACGGGATCTTCTGTACGGGGTCTATACGGATTTTGCAGAGGCACTAGGCCACCTGGTCGGCCATGCCATGGAGGGCGACCCAGAGCGGATCTCCCTGCGGACCTGGGGGGGGGGAAGCCACTTCCGGATCGAGGTTGAAGATGATGGCGCCACCATCGACCCCGAGTTGTTCGCGAGCGCCTTTGAACCCTTCCCGGATTTGCGCCCCGTCATCACCACGGCCGGGCGGCGACCGGGCCAGGGACTTCCCGCCTGTACCCAACTCATGAATGCTTACGGTGGCACTGTCCAGATCCTGCCCGCGGAACGGGGGTCCCTCGTGCGGATCAGCTTTCCCATGGAGTGACGGGGCTTTCGGGTGATCACTTTCAGCCTGCCATCTCTGTCATTCTGCTCAAGTTCCTGTTCGAGCATGGAAGGGTGAAGACGATGAAGCGAACGTTCCTGGCCGCCTTATGCCCGTTGATCCTGGGAGCTCAGACCGCATCTCCAGATGCACTGTCTGACGCCAGGGAAATTCACCTCCGAACCGTGAAGAAACTCACCGGCACCGGGTCCAACGCCGAAGCCTACTGGTCGAACCAGGGGAAGAAGATCATCTTCCAGAGCACCCGGAACGGGTACCCCTGCGACCAGCTCTACACCATGAACGCCGATGGTTCGGACCAGCAGCGCGTCAGTTCCGGCAAAGGCCGCGTCACCTGCGGATGGTTCCTGCCGGGGGACCATAAGATCATCTTCGCCAGCACGCACGGAGCCGGGCCGGATTGCCCCGAGGCACCACCCTTCACGCCGGGCAAGTATCAATGGCCGGTGTTCCAGGGCTACGACCTTTACCTGGCGAATGCGGACGGCAGCGACGCGAAGCCATTCCTTCCCTCCCCGGGCTACGACGCGGAGGCCACGGTCGCACCCAACGGCAAGTGGATCATCTTCACCAGCGAACGCGGTGGCGATGTCGACATCTGGCGGGTGGATATCGATGGGAAGAATCTCCTCCGCCTCACCGATGGCGTGGGCTACGACGGCGGCGCGGTCTTCAGTCCCGATTCGAAAGCCATCGTCTGGCGCACCAACTATCCCAAGGGCGAAACTGCCACGGCGAAGTACCAGCACCTTCTCAAGCAGCATCTGGTCGAGCCCATGGAGATGGACATCTGGGTGATGAACGCCGACGGCACTGGCAAGCGCCAGGTCACCAAGCTCCCAGGCGCGGCCTTCGCGCCCATCTTCACGCCAGACGGCAAGGGCATCGTCTTCGCCACCAATCACCACGACAACCAGGGCAAGGGCCGCGGCTTCGACCTGTTCCGCATCAATCTGGACGGAACCGGCCTGGAGCGGATCACCTGGACTGGGGTGTTCAATTCCTTCCCCCACTTCAGCCCCGACGGAAAGAAACTGCTGTGGGTGAGCGGACGGAATCCCAGGGGTTCCCGCCAGTTCGACGTGTGCCTCGCGGAGTGGCTCCCTTGAGCACGAAGCAGGAGCGGAGTGCCACTTTGGCGCAGCCGACCATTCCGGCGCAGCAGAGCGCAGGCGGAATAGGGCCGAATCGGCACCGCCGATTGCGGGGCCGAAGGCCCGAGGGCGAAGCCCGAGCCAAGCCCAAAGGGTGCGGCACAGGAGGTGCCGCATGAGCTTGAGGCCCGCCATCTTCCTGGATCGAGACGGCACCCTCAATGTGGAGGTGGATTTCCTGTCCGACCCGGAGCAACTGGTCCTGATTCCCGGCGCCGCCGCTGCCGTGGCACGACTCAACGCCAAGGGTATCCCCGTGGTGGTGGTCACCAATCAGAGTGGCATCGGCCGCGGGAAATACGGATGGGAGGATTTCGCCGCCGTGATGAGTCGCATGGGAACGCTGCTGGCCCTGGAAAATGCCTTGATTGACGCCGTCTACGCCGCTCCTCACCACGAGAATGCCCAGGGGGCCTACGCCGTCGCCGATCATCCAGAACGCAAGCCCAATCCCGGCATGCTGATGAGAGCCGCCGAAGAACATGACCTGGACCTGTCACGCTCCTGGATGGTGGGAGACAAGGCCATCGATCTTGAGGCGGGCCGCCGTGCCGGGTGCAAAGTGGCGCTCGTGCGCACGGGCTACGGGTCGAACGTGGACGGCTCCGCTGCGGACCTGGTGGCCGAGGACCTCCCCGAGGCCGTGGACCGGATCCTGGCCCAGTGGCCATGATCCGGGTCCAAAAGGATGGCCTGGTGCCAGGTCAGCTGATCCAGCGCTACAAGCGGTTTCTGGCCGACGTCCGGCTCGAGGACGGCAGCGTCGTCACCGCCCACACCACCAACACCGGGTCCATGAAGACCTGCTGGGAGCCCGGCGACCGGGTGTTGCTGGAACCCGCCGCGAACCCCGATCGCAAGCTGAAGTTCACCTGGCTGGCCGTGGAACGGCCCGGAGGGTGGGTGGGCGTGGAGACGGGCATGCCCAACCGGGTGGTGGCCGAGGCGGCGCGGCAGGACGCGCTACCAGGTTTGCCCGGACTGCATCATGTCCGAACGGAGGTGAAATACGGAGCCGAGAACAGCCGCATCGACGTGCTGGCGCTGGACGGGGCCGGCCGTCAGGTCTACATCGAGGTGAAGAACACCACACTGAAGGACGGTGACTGGGCTCTGTTCCCGGACGCGGTCACGGAACGCGGAACCAAGCATTTGCGGGAACTCCAGGCCATGGTGCGGGAGGGCCACCGGGCCGTCATCGCCCTCTTCGTCCACCGTTCGGATGTGGACCGGTTCGACGCAGCCCGGGAGATCGATCCGGTCTACGGCGCTGAGCTGGATCGCGCTGCGGAGACCGGGGTGATCGTCCTCCCCTTGGCTGTGCGCCTCGTCACAAGCCCAGATACAAGCGGTCTGTGGAGCCTGGGCTGGGAACTGCCAGGCCTTCTGCCCTGGGTCCCCAGGCGATAGACTGGAACCTCACGCTGGAGCACCCATGTCGATCGCCGCCCCTGAATTGATGAAGACGCCCCTCAACGCCGCCCACCGGGCGCGGAACGCCAAGATGGTGGATTTCGGTGGTTGGGACATGCCGGTGCAGTACCCCGCCGGGATCATCGCTGAGCACGAGGCGGTCCGGACGAAGGCTGGTCTCTTTGACGTGAGCCACATGGGCGAGATCCGCGTGAAGGGCCCCGGCGCCCTGGCCTTGGTGGAGCACCTTACGCCCAACGCTGTCTCAAAGCTCGCCATCGGCCAGGTCCACTACACGGCGTTCCTCTATGAGAACGGCACCTTTGTGGATGACTTGCTGGTGTACCGCGAGGGCGAGCAGGAGTTCCTCCTGGTGGTGAACGCCGGCAACTCCGACAAGGATTTCGCCTGGGTTCAGCAGCACGCCCCGGCCTACGACTGCTCGGTGGTGAACGAAAGCCCTGCCACGGGGCAGATCGCCCTCCAGGGCCCCCTGTCCGTAAGCATCCTGCAGCCACTGACGAAGACACCACTGGATCCCATTGGCTACTACTTTTTCACCCACGGGGAAGTGGCCGGGTTCAAGTGCCTCATCAGCCGCACGGGCTACACGGGGGAGGACGGCTTCGAACTCTATTGCGCCGCCGCCGACACAGAAGCGATCTGGACCGCGGTGATGGCTGCCGGGAAGCCCCGGGGCCTGCTGCCTGCCGGCCTGGGCTGCCGCAACACCCTGCGCCTCGAATGCAAGATGGCCCTCTATGGCCACGAGATCGACGACAGCATCCACGCGCTGGAGGCGGGCCTTGGCTGGATCGTAAAGCTGGACAAGGGCGATTTCATCGGCCGCGAAGCCCTGCTGGCCGCCAAGGCCGTGCCCGCCCCCCGCAAGCTCGTCGGGTTCAAGACTCTGGAGAAGCGCGACATCGCCCGGGACCACATGCCCGTGGTGCAGGATGGGAAGCAGATTGGCTTCGTGACCAGCGCAGCGCCATCGCCCACCTGCGGCCTCAACCTAGGCCTGGCCTACGTTCCCACGGAGCTCGCCAAGACGGGCGGGCGCATCCAGATCGAGATCCGCGGCCGTGCCGCAGACGCGGAAATCATCCCTACTCCCTTCTACAAGCGGACGAAGTAGCCATCAGCTGTCGGCTATCAGTCATCAGCTCTCAACCGCTGCCATCAACCATTTAATCCTGGAGGACCCATGTTTCCTGCCGACCTGAAATACACCAAGGACCACGAATGGCTGAAGCCTGCGGGCGACGGCACGGCCCTGGTGGGCATCACGCAGTACGCACAGGACGCGCTGGGCGACGTGGTCTTCGTGGACCTGCCGGAAGCGGGCGACGCCTTCACGCAGGGGGATGAATTCGGCACGGTGGAATCCGTGAAGACCGTTTCGGAACTGAACATGCCCTCGGCCGGTGAGGTGCTCGAGGTGAATGCCGCCCTGGCCGATCATCCGGAAGCGGTGAACGAGGATCCCTATGGCAAGGGCTGGATGGTGAAGATCAAGCTGACGGGCCCGCTTGCGGACCTTCTGGATGCCAAGGCCTACGAAGCCCTGGTGAGTTCCGAAAGCCATTAGGGTCTCTCTTCAAAATGGGGTGTGGCCGCGCAAGGGGCGCCGCCCAAGCGAGACAAGGAGGACGACGATGGCAATAGCGGCACTATTGACGAGGAGTTCGACGCAGTATCGCGCCGGGCGCCGCCCCTTGCCCTCCGGGACGGCCCCAGCCGTGCGCCCAGCTGCGTTAGCGGCCTTGGCTCGGGCCTACGGCCCTCGGGGCTTCGCCCCCGCCATCGGCTGCGCCAATGCGGCCCTATTCGCTGTGCGAATGGTGAACGATGCACCACATCGCCCTGCGGCCGCTGCCTGGCTGGATCACGCGGCTGGGGTCGTTGCGGCTCGCATCCATTTTGAAGAAAGACCCTAAGCCCATGCCGATCCTGGTCCTGGCCAGCCTCCTCTGGGGAACGGTGCCGGTGCAATCACCGGCGCCGCCTTCCCATGCCCAGGTGGTCGCGGCTCCGGCCCGGGCAGTCGAGTCTGATGTCATCCGCATCCACCGCCTTCGGGTGCTGGTGGAGGCCGCGGAGAAGGCCCAGGAGGCTGAGGACGAAAAGGCTGCCTCCGCGCGGTCCGACGAGGCCGATGTCCTCACCGCGGACTGGTCCCCCGAACTGCTCAAGCAAGCCGAGGTCCAGGCCCTCCTGCAGCGGTTGAAGGAGGTCCAGGACCAGCTCGCCGCAGAAGAAGCGCCCGGGGCCGAACCCGGTCTTAAGGCCCAGGAAGAGGTCGTTTCCATCAGCGGTGACGAGCTGCGGGCGGAACTGGAGCGGGTGCGGGCGGCGGAGCAGGGCGCCACCTATGATTACCCGATCGACCTGAACGACAAAGTCCTCACCTGGGTGAGCCTTTTCAGCACCACCAAGCGTGGCTTCATGGAAAACGCGCTGGGCAGGGCCTCCATGTACATGCCCATGATCTGCCAGGTCTTCGCGGAAGAAGGCGTGCCCTCGGATTTGGCCTATCTCGCGGTCATCGAATCGGGTTTCCGCAACGAGGCCAAGAGCCGCGCCAAGGCGGTGGGCATGTGGCAGTTCATCCGGTCCACAGGCCGCATCTACGGCCTTACCGCCGATGCCTGGGTAGAGGAACGCCGCGATCCCATAAAGGCCACGCGAGCCGCGGCCCGGTACCTCAAACGCCTGTATGAGATCTCGGGTGACTGGTACCTGGCGGCCTCCGGCTACAACGCGGGTCCCCTCACGCTGGAGCGGGCCATTCAGAACGTGGGCACCCGCAATTTCTGGGACCTCGCCCGGTCCCGGTGGCTGAGGACCGAGACAAAGAACTACATTCCTGAGCTTTGCGCGGCCATCCTGGTCGGCCGGAACCCCGAACGCTACGGCTTGAACATTGCCATGCTCGCGCCCTACACGTATGAGACGGTGACCGTTTCCAGCATGACCAGTCTGACGGTGCTGGCCCGCTACGCGGGTACCGACGCAGGCACACTGAAGGCCCTGAACCCTGAATTGCTTCGCGGTTCCACCCCCCCGGGGGTCTATCAGTTGCGCGTCCCCCCGGGCAAGGCCATGGACTTCCTGCGCCAGTTGGTCCGCCTGCCCGCCGGCAAACGGCTGGACTTCAAGACCTACGTTGTGAGGAAGGGCGACACGCTCGCGAAGGTGGCGAAACGTTTCAAGCTGGCCCAGGAAGATCTGCTGGATGCCAACGACATCACGGCCAAGCAATTCAAGCCCGGACGGCGCGTCATGGTGCCTCCGCCCGCCGCGGCCCTGGAGGACCGGGATCCCGCCTCCCGAAGCGCGCGAACGAAATCCAGCGGGGATCGCCCGTTGCCTCTCGTTTCGGCGACACGGCGCGATTCAGTCGTCCCGCAGAAAGCGGAGGTCAACCCGGAGAGGCCCTCCCAGCCTGGCTTGGGCCTCACCCAGGCGCCGCCCCTTCCTGGGCGGCCAGAGCCAGGCCCCCCAGTGAGTCCGCGCCCCCTTGAGGAGGCCACTTCCCCAACAGCAGCCAAGGCCGAGACCTCGTCCACCTTGAGCCTCCGCGCCAAACCGGGCGACACCCTGGCTAAGCTCGCCCGGGCCCACGGTGTGTCTCTCAGTGAACTGATGCGCTTGAATCCTGAGGCGGTGAAGGCCCTGCATCCCGGCGATGACGTGCGCCTGCCGGGCAGTGCCGCGGCGGTCCCGACCGCCCCTGCGGCCAGTGTCCACCGGGTTGCGAAGAGCGAGACCCTGGCTTCCATCGCGCGCAAGTACGGCGTGGACCCCAAGGATCTCAAGGCATGGAACCGGCTGAAGGGCGATCGCATCCAGGTGGGCCAGCGGTTGCGCCTGGCACCCCGCTGATCCGAGCTTGCAGAACCGCTTAAGGAGTGTGATACTGGGTCTTCCCGATTGGGGCCATAGCTCAGCTGGGAGAGCGCTTGCATGGCATGCAAGAGGTCGTCGGTTCGATCCCGATTGGCTCCACCAAACAGAAGGCCACCGCAAGGTGGCCTTCGAGCTGTCAGCCTT
>JANXYT010000084.1 GCA_025355915.1 Holophagaceae bacterium | reverse complement strand
CCAGAGCGGCCTCACCAACTGGTGCCTGATGTCCACCATCCTGCGCAAGCTGGGTGTGCCGGAAGGCGCCGGCGTGGGATGTTCACGATGAAGGCCACCGCGATTCGATTGGCCATCGGCCTCCTCGTGGGTGGCATCCTCGGCTATGGCTGGCACCGGCTGGTGGGGTGCAGCACGGGCACCTGCCCGCTGACGGCCACCCCGCTGCGGGGCATCAGCTATGGCGCGGTCATGGGCCTGATCTGGGCCCTGGCGAGGTAACCATAACCTTCCTTCCCGACCCCACCTGATCTGGAGTTCCCATGTCTGAAGTGATCCACCTCACCACCGGCGCCTTCGAGAAGGTCACCTCCCAGGGGGTTCCGGTCCTCATCGATTTCTGGGCGCCCTGGTGCGGCCCCTGCCGCATGCAGGGCCCCATCCTCGACGAAGTGGCGAAGGGTGCTGGATCCAAGGCCATCATCGCCAAGGTCAACGTGGACGAGGAACCGAGCCTGGCCGCCAAGTTCGGCATCCAAAGCATCCCTACCCTACTGGTCCTCAAGGAGGGGCAGATTCTGCAGCGCATGGTGGGTCTCCAGTCAGCCCAGCTCCTGGCCAGCGCGCTCCAAAAGGCGGGTGCTTGATGCTGCAATACCTGATCTACCTGATTCCCGCCGCCGCCGTGGGCTACCTGTTGTGGAGCCGCCGTTCGGCCTCGGCGGGGGATGTGAAGGGCATGCTGGAGCGCGGCGCCCAGGTGGTGGATGTGCGCACCAAGGCCGAATTCAAATCGAACGCGCATCCCCGCGCCATCAACATTCCCCTGGATCAGTTGGAGGCGCGGGCCAAGGAACTGGACCGTACTCGACCCATCCTGGTCTGCTGCGAGACCGGCAGCCGCAGCGGCTTCGGGGTCTCTCTCTTGAAGCGCGCTGGAATCGCAGAAGTGGCGAATCTGGGATCCTGGCGCCGCATCCACAGCCTGCTTTCCTGAAGCCGAGGAGACGTCTCATGAGCGCACCGACCACGCCGACCCCAGACCAGGTTATTGCCATGATGCGGGACAAGATGGGCGACACCCTGCCCGAATGGCCTGGCCACCTGAAGGACATGGCGCCCGATCTGCTGATTTCCACGGCCATGCTTTCTCACGGCAGCGTCCAGCGGCCCGGGAGCACCATCCCCCTGAAATACCGCCACCTCATGGCTGTGGCCGCTGCGCTGGGCCGCCGCCAAGCCGCCTGCGCACGGTCTCAGGCGCGCATGGCCCTGCAGGAGGGCGCCACCTCGGACGAGGTGCTGGATGCGGTGCGCATTGCCCGCCACTTGATCGCCGTGGGTGTCCTCGACGCCGCCGCGCCGATCTTCCGTGACCTTGCCGGCGGGGAGGACTGACATGGCCATGACCACGTCCGTCCGCTGGGAGTCTGGCCTCGCCTTCCAGGTGGAGCAGGACGGCCACCGCTACATGATTGATGCCGGTCCCGACGCGGGCGGCCGCGACCTGGGGCCACGGCCCAAGGCCCTGCTGCTCTCGGGCCTGGGCGGCTGCACCGCCATGGACGTGGTGAGCATCCTCGAGAAGATGCGCGTGAAGCTGGATGGCCTGGAGGTGCAGGTCAGCGCCGAGGCCCGCGACGAACATCCGAGGATCTTCACCGGCATCCATGTGCGCTACATCTTCAAGGGTAAGGACCTGCCCATGGACAAGCTCGAGCGGGCCGTGAAACTGTCGGAGGACACCTACTGTGGCGTGTCCGCCATGCTGCGTCCCGCGGTGCCCATCACGTCGGAAATCGTGGTCGAGGGTTGACCCCGCCTTTGCTGCACGGCTTCGGTTCCGTTTTCCGCCAGGAGGACGTTTCGTCCATCCTGGACAGGACATTCAGGAGTCCCCATGACCCGCATGAAGACTGACCCTCCTAAGAAGTACCGGGATTTCGTGGGCCGCTATCCCAAGCTGGCCGAAGCCTGGGATGCGATCCACGAGGCCGGCGCCACGGGTCCACTGGACGCCAAGACTCAGCGCCTGGTGAAACTGGCCGTGGCCATCGGCGGCCTGCGCGAGGGTGCCGTCCACGCCAGCGCCCGCAAGGCCCTGGACATGGGCATCAGCATCGAGGAGTTGGAGCAGGTGGTGGCCCTGGCCGCCGGCACCCTGGGCATGCCCGCCACCGTCGCTGCCTTCACCTGGGTGCGGGACGTCACGCACCCGGCGGCCGAAAGAACCTGAGGCCGACGGTCCCCGCCGAGCGCCCACACTAGCGCTTGGACAGTTCGCGGGCTGTAGGGTTGGCTCCGGACCCCCAGAAAAACGGCGGGCCCACCCCGGGCCCGCCACCCCTACCCCTGCACCATGGCCCCCGCTTGGCGGGCCCTTGGCCGGATGAATCAAATATAATCAAATAATCATTCGATTCAACAGTATTTTTTTGTGACCTGATGGTCCACAGGTATGCCACTTCTTTCCATGGGTTGCGCTGGAATGCAACACCCTGGGAACAATCGACCCGTGGAATACTGGACCCCTGCCGTCATCATCTGGGCGTTGCGACAAGAGGGACCATGGGCGATCCGCTTTTCTGGCACAGGTTGCAGTTCGGGTTCACGGCCACCTACCACTATCTGTTTCCCCAGCTCACGATGGGCTTGGCGCTGGTCATCGTGGTGCTGAAGGCCCTCGGGCTGAAGACCGGTGAGGCCCGCTACAACGATGCCGCCCGGTTCTGGATTCGCATCTTCGGCATCAATTTCGCCGTGGGCGTGGTGACGGGCATTCCCCTTGAGTTCCAGTTCGGCACCAACTGGGCGAGGTTCTCCCACTTCTCCGGCGGCATCATCGGCCAGACCCTGGCCATGGAGGGCATGTTCGCCTTCTTCCTGGAAAGCAGCTTCCTGGGGCTGCTGATCTGGGGCGAAAAGAAGCTGTCACCGAAGGGCCACTTCGGCGCGGCGGTGGCGCTGTTTATCGGCAGCTGGCTGTCGGGCTATTTCATCATCGCCACCAACGCCTTCATGCAGCACCCCGTGGGCTACACGGTGGCCACGGACGGCACGCTGCAACTTGCCAGCTTCTGGGCCTTCCTGCTCAATCCCTGGGCGCTTGCCCAGTACGCCCACAACATGATCGCCGCGGCCGTGACGGGCTCCTTCGTGGTGGCTGCCATGGGGGCCTACTGGAGCCTCAAGGGCATCCATCCCGAGCAGGCGAAGCTGAACCTGCGAGTGGGCACCATCATGGGATTCATCTTCAGTGCGCTGGTGGCCTTCCCCACGGGCGATCTCCAGGGCAAGCTCGTGGCGAAACACCAGCCCATCACCCTGGCGGCCATGGAGGGGCGGTTCGAAAGCGGCCCCCGGGCGAGTCTCACCCTCGTGGGCCAACCCAATGTCGCCAAGCGGAAGATCGAGAACCCCATCCAGGTGCCTGCGGTGCTGAGCTTCATCGCCTACGGCACATTCTCCAGCAACGTGAAGGGCCTTCTGGAGTTCCCCGAGGACCAGTGGCCGCAGAACATCGAGCTGCTCTACTACAGCTTCCACATCATGGCGGGCCTCGGCACGATCATGATCGCTGTCATGGGATTGGCCACGCTGCTGCTCTGGCGCGGCCGGCTGGACGGAAACCGGCCCATGCTCTGGGTGCTGATGCTGGCCTTCCCCTTCCCGTACATCGCCACCACCGCGGGCTGGGCCGTGGCGGAATTCGGGCGGCAGCCCTGGCTCATCTACGGCCTGTTCCGCACCGCCCAGGGGGGATCCCCCACCGTGAATGCCGGACAAACGGCCTTCACCACCCTCGGTTTCGCGGGAATCTTCGTGGTGCTAAGCGTCCTGTGGCTCTTCCTCATCGGCCGGGAAATCGCCCACGGCCCTGTCTCCCACTCCCCGAAGGTCTAGGAGGCTGCCATGCATGAGCTTTGGTTCTGGTTAGTGGCCGTCTTCTCGGTATCCCCTGCGGGGATACGCGAGACCTCACAGATTGGGCATTCCTTCACCACCATGGGGGTCGTCCATGCATGAGCTTTGGTTCTGGCTAGTGGCCGTCTTCTCGG
>JANXYT010000067.1 GCA_025355915.1 Holophagaceae bacterium | reverse complement strand
GTTGTCGCTCCAGCAGCTTTTCAGCGGGCAGGCGATCCTCCCGAGAGAGCAAAGAGCAGAATCGCCCATCACACGACTCCGGAAGAAGCCGGGGGAGTGTTCTCCAAGGTGAAACCGAGATTGGCCGTGTATTCGCACATTGGCCCGCCCTCCGCCACCGAACAGGACCTGATCCCTCCGACACGAATTACTTACTCGGGGCCGTTGGAACTGGGCGAGGATTTGATGGTTGTCGAAATCGGGGACAAAATTGAAGTTCGCCGGCCGGCCCGTTCTTCGCCTTGAGCCTGACAGGAGTATGGAGCCGCTGCGCAGGCGTGAGACTCATAGAGCATGGCGTGCAGCGTGTCTACGTGGATGGCGGGGTCACCCTCCAGCGGTTCCTTCAAACCGGACTCGTGCAATGCGAATGTTGTGTTTTCCTCTTCACTCTGAATTTGGCTGAAGGCCGAATTCAGAGCCCAGGCTAAACTGGAAGGTCGTATGAAAGCCAAGCCGTGACCTTTCCCCACACCCCCTTCCAGATCCGCGATGTCCAGGTTTCCAACCGCCTGGTCATGGCTCCGCTGCACGAAATCACCGACCAGCCCTTCCGCAAGTTCATCCGCGAGATCGGCGGGGTGGGGCTCACGGTGTCCGAGATGATCAGCAGCGAGGCGCTGATTCGGCATGCGGTGAAGGCCGAGAAGATGATGGCGGCTACGGGCGAGCGGCCACTGTCCATGCAGATTTCCGGCGGCCGCCCCGAGGCGCTGGCGGAGGGCGCTGTGCTTTGCGAGGCGGCGGGTGCGGACCTGGTGGATCTGAACATGGGCTGCCCGGCCAGCAACGTCACCAAGGGCGGTGCGGGCTCAGCGCTGCTGCGGGACATCCGCCTGGCGGAACGCTGCGTCACGGGCATGGTGAAGGCCGTGAAGGTGCCAGTGACGGTGAAGATGCGGGCGGGCTGGGATGCCTCGCAGAAGGATCGCGGCGAGTTCATGGATTTCCTGCGCATGTTCGAGGCCTCGGGCGTGCAGGCCCTGGCCATCCACCCCCGCACCCGTGCCCAGCAGTACGAAGGGCACGCGGACTGGAGCATCATCGCCCGGGCTGTGGATGCTGGTACTTCGTATCCGATCATCGGCAACGGCGACGTGAATACCGCGGTTGACGCCTTCCGCATGGTCGAGGAAACCGGCTGCGCGGCGGTGATGATCGGCCGCGGCGCCCTCTACAATCCCTTCCTCTTCCGCCAGATCCTGGATCCCGAATTCGTGGTGACGACGGAGATGCGCATCGACGCCACGCTGCGGCTCTTCCAGATCCTGCTGGACCTGCTGGAGCCCCGCGAAGCTCTGCACAAGATCAAGAAGATCGGCGCCTGGTTCACCAAGGGCATACCCGGCGGCCACGGTTTCCGCCAGAACCTGCACGCCGCCAGCGATCCCCAGGCCCTCATGGCCGCCATCGACGACCTGAGGCACCAGGCGGCCTGAGCTGCATCCATAAAAGATTCACCACGAAGACACGAAGACACGAAGAAAAACGTGTCTTGAATATCGCCGATACTGGTCGCAGCCCTGGGCTCCCCCCGGACCAGGGCATCTACTTAGCGGTCTGGTCAAGCTGAGATGTACGGGCGAAAAGGGACCCAGCCCCAATTGGTGACTTTCACTCCTTCGTGTCTTCGAGTCTTCGTGGTGGATCAGTTGCAAGTTGTTCAGGCCGGCCCGGCGGCGGTGGCCTCTTCCATAATGAAAACCGCCTCGGCGGTCTTGGGCGCCTGGCGGATGGCGCAGTCTTCCACGGGGCAACGGTCGCAGTAGAGGCGTCCGCAGGGGTCCACATGGGTATGCACTTCGCCTTCGATGCGGCCATCCTCCAGGGCCTTCTTGCCGAAGTCCTCGCAGAGGTCGTGAGCCAGTCGCACCGGGTAGTACTCGGGCACCACGATGTGGACATCCACATGGGTGAAGCGGCCACTGCGGAACGAGCGCATCTCATGCAGCGCGATGATGTCCCAGGTGCGCACGCGGTTCATGGCCACGAGCACCTTGCCGAGCGCATCTGGATCCTCCATGTCCAGCAGGGCCTGGGAGGATTCCTTCACCAGCCGGAAGCCCGTGCGGGCCAGCAGCAGACCGACGATTCCTGCCATGACGGGGTCGAACCATTTGAGGCCCGTGAGCTTCACTGCGAGCAAGCCCGTGGCGATGCCGATGGTGGTCCAGAAATCGGAGAGGATGTGGTGCCCATCGGCCTCCAGGGCCTTCGAGCGCGTCTTCCGGCCCCGGGTCAGGAGAAACCAGCCCAGCAAGCCGTTGAGGGCGCCCGCCAGCAGGTTCACCATCAGACCCTTGCCCAGATCCTTCAGCTCGACGCCGTAGATGAGGCCCTTGGCCGCTTCCAGCAGGATGAACACGGCGGCCAGAGAGATGAGCCCGCCTTCGAAGGCGGCGCTGAAATTCTCGATCTTGCCGTGGCCGTAGGGGTGCTCCTTGTCGGCAGGCTTGCCCGCGAAGATCACCGCCCCCAGGGCGAAGATGGCCGCGACGACGTTCACGATGCTTTCGATGGCGTCGGATTTCAGCGCCACGGAACCTGACAGGACATAGGACCAGTACTTGAGCCCCAGAATGCAGGCACCCGCGACAATCGACAGAACCGCGATGCGGATCCTATTTTTCTGTTCGGCGTGTTCTGCGGACATGGCAGCTCCGGGCTTCAGGGTATCAGCCCCTATCGATGGCCTGGACACACGCCTAGTCTTCGAAGAGGCCACGCTGGACGCCGTTGCCGGGGTCCGCAGGAAAGGGAAAGGCCGCGGCGGGTGACCAGGGGCGGTCGGGGTCGAAGGGGCCCGGCGGGGGCAGGTCGGGGGGCAGCCAGCGCACGGCGGGCGGGGGCTGAATCTGGCCGAGGAGGGTCTGCGCGCCGGCCTCGGGCGGAATGGCAGGCACCCGCAGCAGGGCCACGGGGGGGTGGTCCAGGGTGTCTGGCCAGGCCGTAGGCTGCAGGGCGCGGGCTTCCAGCGGGACTGCGTCCCGCGGATCGGCGGCGAGCCCCGGCGTGAAGGCCCCCGGTGCGGGGGGCAGGGGCAGGCTGGCGCGCCAGGGGAGACCCTCCCGCAGGGCCTGGCGACCCAGCAGCGCGGCCACTTGGAGATCACTGCAAGAGCCTAGATGGATGGGCGTGCGGAGGCGCTCCTGAAGCAGTGCCTTGAGGGCCCGCAACTGCCCGAGGGCCGGTGGCCAGGTGCCCCCGGATCGAAGGTATTCAGCGCCTCCCACCAGCGACAGCCGCCAACCCACCGCCTTGCGAACGAAGGGCAGATCCACCCAGGCACCCGAGGCGAGCCGCTGGGCGAGCCCGCGCTCGGCGGCACCCTGGGCCTCTGACATGGCGGCGATGAGGGCTTCCCCCGGGGCCAGGGTCGGCAGGGCCCCGAGGACCAGGGTCGCCTCGCCCCACAGCCAGCCGGGCGGCACCTCGTCACCGGGGGCGGCCACCCCGAGGTCGGGCAGCTGCCAG
>JANXYT010000466.1 GCA_025355915.1 Holophagaceae bacterium | reverse complement strand
CAGCAGTTCGTGCTCCAGCGTGAGGTGTTCTCCAAGGTCGCCGTTGAGGACAACGAGCTGCGCGCCTACTACGAAGATCACAAGGACGAATACCGCATGCCGAGCCGGTTCCGCATCCGTGAGCTGGTGCTCGCAAAGGGTGCCACCGCCGAGGAGCAGGCCGAGGCCAGGAAGAAACTGGAGGCGATCCAGGCCGAGCTGAAGGGCGGGAAGCCCTTCGAGGAACTGGCCCGGCAGAACTCCACCAGTCCCAGCAAGGTCACCGGTGGTGATCTGGGCTGGATGAACAAAGGGTTCCTCCGCGCCAGCATCGAGGACGCGGCCGTGAAGCTCAAGCCCGAGGAGGTCTCGGCGCCCATCGAGACGGACAAGGACCTCTACCTGATTCAGCTCATTGGCCTGGAGGATGCTCCCGTGAAGGCCTTCACCGAGGTGCGGGCCAAGATCCTGGAGAAGCTCCAGGAACCCAAGGCCCAGAACGCCATCGAACAGTACCTTGCGAACCTGCGGATGCGGGCCAATATTCGCTACCTGGTGCCCAGGGAACAAATCCTGAAGGGTTGATCCATTGAGACTCGACGCTTTCCTCAAGAAGAGCCTGCTCATCAAGCGACGGGAGCTGGCCAACCAGCTCTGCGACGAGGGGATGGTGCGGGTGAATGGCGTCCCCCGGAAGGCCAGCCAGGACGTCAATGCTCAGGACGAACTGGAATTCCCCCTGTACAACCGGGTGCTGAAGCTCCGGGTGCTGGCCCTGCCGGACGGCAATGTGAAGAAGGCTGACCAGTGGTCGCTCTTCGAGGTGCTGGAGGACAAACGGATTCCCCTGGAGCTGGGGTACGCCAATGATGATCCCTTCGGCTCGCCTCCCAAAGCACCGCGAAACCATTAGACATCCGCTGTCGCGTCGGCCACCCGAGCCTGATGGGACGCAGGGAGCCCTCATGCCCGACCAGACCCTCATCCGCAACCTGAAGGAGGGAGATGCCTTCCTGGGGTTTCTCCTGGCTCAGGAGGCCGCCTACAAGGTCAGCGCCAAGGGCAGCGAGTATCTGGAACTGAAGCTGTCGGATGCTTCGGGCGACCTGAAGGCGTTCCTTTGGGATGTGCGGGCCGTCGAAGGTGATATGGACGCCATCCGGGCCGATGTCTTCCTGTGGGTGAAGGGCTCGGTGACGAACTACAACGGGCGGGTCCAGCTGAAACTGGACAAGGCCCGCTTCGCTGCGGATAGCGAGGTGGGCGATTTCTCGGCCTTCTTCCCCGTGAGCGCGCGCCCCGTGCCGGACATGCTGGCGGAGATGGATGGCTTCATCGGTTCGGTGCGGGATCCCTGGATCCGCCAGCTGCTGACGGCCATGTTTCTAGAGGATGCGGACCTGCGGGCGGCCTTCGCCCTGGCGCCCGCCGCCAAATCCATGCACCACGCCGTCCTCGGCGGGCTGCTGGAGCACACCCTGTCCATCCTGGGCATGGCGGAGCGAGCCTGCGCGCACTACCGGGAGCTGAACCGGGACCTGGTGATGGCTGGGGTGCTGCTCCACGATGTGGGCAAGACCGCTGAACTGAGCTACCAGCGCAGCTTCGGGTACACCGATGCGGGCAACCTGGTGGGCCACATCGCCCTGGAGGCCGAGTGGATCAGCCGGGTGGCCGGCCAGATCCCCGGGTTTCCCGAGGACCTGCGCATGCAGATCCTGCACATTGTCTTGAGCCACCACGGCCGTCTGGACTTCGGCTCGCCGGTGCTCCCCAAAACTCCTGAAGCCCTGCTGGTCCACTACCTGGACGACCTGGATGGGAAGCTGGAAGTCATGTTCCGCGCCCTGCAGGACGAAACCAATGGCGGTTCCTGGAGCCCGTACAGCCGGGCCCTGGATCGCATGGTCTACCGTCGGCGCTGGCCGCAGGTGGAAGGGGAGGAAGGACCTGTTCGAAACTGAACAGGTCGAATCTTGCCTGACCAAATGTGGACAAATTTGCTCGCCTGGCGCGGTGCCTGGGCAGGTTCCGCTGGGCAAGTCCTCGTGAGGAAGTGCCCGCAATTCAAGGTCTGGGCCCATTGTGTCAGGGTAGAAAATTCCTGGCACGGCTCTGGCTCAGGAAGGGGGTCCGACCCTTCTGAGGTGCTCCATGAAGCTTTCCCGCAAGGCCAAGCGCTACGACGACTCCGTGCTTCCCGGTGAATTCCAGGGGTTCGAGACCTTTCACCAGACCGATACCGAGCTCGACGGAACGCTGGATGGGTTTCTTCGTCGCGCCGAGGGTGGGGTGCAGCTGGGCGAGATGGTGCTGGAGCGGCACGTGCCCAACAAGCTCAGCTTCGCCAAGCTGAAGACCAAGGCGGAGAAGCTCTCCGAGCAGGTGAATTACCTGAAGGAACGCCTCGAGATCGTGGACCACGATCGGCGCGGGATGTACATCCAGCTCCGGAGCCTGCCGCCCTACAAGGACGACACCCAGATCCAGTTCAATGAGATCAGCATCGGGAAGAACAGGATCGTGGTGAAGCGAATCGCCTTCTACCGGAAGGAGGAGGTCAAACAGCAGGTGCCCCTCCACCTATCCGAACTGGAGCTCAAGCGCCTCCTGTTCGATATTCGACAGGCCATTGCGTAGCGGATAGCTTCAATTTCTTGATTTCAACAAACATTGCAAAAAGGGCGCCGTTGGTGCCCTTTTTGTTAGCTCTGCGCCGCAGGCGCAGAGCAGAACCTACAGCATCGCCATCCAGCTGCCGCTTTCGGCGCCACGGATGGGGCCCTCGGGCAGGTCGCTTTCCTTGAAGAGGAAGTGGTTGCTGTTCCAGCTGCCGCAGCTGTCGCAGCGATCCGCGTAGTCCTGGGTGCGCTGTCCGCATACGGCGCACTCGAAGCGCAATTTGAGGACGCCCAGGTTGCGGAGCAGTTGCCGGTACTCGTTCAGGGCTGCGTCCAGGCGGCCACGGCGGCTGTGGATCTTGGCCATGAAGAAGAACAGGACCGGGCTGTAGACCACCTGGCTGCGAACCTCTTGGAAGAGATCCAGGGCCTCGTCCAGGATCTCTAGGCGATAGAGCATCTTGCCCAGAAAGAACTTCCCCGTCGTGGCGTGTTTCGACGTGGCGGCCACGCGGCGCATGACGGCGAGCCCATCCTCGGGGCGCCCCAGCTGGATGAAGTAATCCTCCAGTTCCTGAAGGAAGGTGCCCTCGCCCGTCTCCCGGAAACCCTCGATCCAGATCTCCAGGCCCTGGGCCTCTTGATCCTGCAAGATCATGCAGCGGCCCAGGCTCAGGTAGGCCGGCACGAACTCGGGTTCATCCTTGATGACCTGCTGGAAGATCTGAGCTGCGTCCTTGAACTGATCCGCGTCGACCTTGGCCAGGCCCACCTGGTAGGCCAGGGCCGAGCCCTGGGCCTTCTCGCCCTGGGTAAGCTCGGCGGCGAAGTAGGCCAACAGCTTCTTATGGGCGTCCGTGGCCTCTTCCCAGCGCTGGGCCTCCATGTGGATCGCCCTCAGGCGACGCAAGGCGCGCAGGGCCTTCTTGGGGTGGTCCGAGGCCAGTTTCTTCAGGACGGCGATGGACGCCTCGGGATTTCGCACGGCCATCAGGGCCTCGGCCAGCTGGTAGCGGGCCTCGACCTGTTCGGGATCGTCCTCGGAGAGCGCCTTGTAGAGTTTTACCGCCTCCTCGGCGGCGCCGGTCTTGATGAGCACCTCGCCCAGCAGCAAGCGCGCGGGCACGTGTTCCTTCCGCTGCTCCAGGATGCTTTCGAGGATCTCCTTGGCTTCCCGCGGCAGGCCGTGGGCCAGGAGATCGCGGGCATCCTGCATGCGCTCGGAGATGCGCTTCACCAGCCGAGTGTCGGCGGAGTCGTTGAGGCCGCGGACCAGCCGGACCAGTTCCATGATGCCGGTGTAGAGGATGTTGAGCAGGAACCCCACCAGGAAGGCCAGCAGGATGACGCTCTGGATCTTGATGTGCTCGCCGAAGATGACGACTTCACGAACCATCAGGTCGTGGTTGGTCAAGTACAGGTTGCCCAGCATGAACAGCACGAAGGCCAGAAGCACGAAGAAGAACACGTTCACAAGACGCATGGGCCGACCTCGAAAGCTGGGCCTAGCATGACATGAGAGTGTTCAGTCTTCAGTCTTCAGTCTTCATCGTACGGCGCATGCGCCGCGCGATGTCTATGGTCAGTCTTCAGGATCCGGCGGGACGGTCGATCCAATCCTTCGCCGCTTTCAGATCCTGCCACACGGCGCGGCGCACATCCTGAGTGTACTGGCGCAGCACGTAGGCGGGGTGGAAGGTGGGCATGACGGGGATCTCCCGGCCGCCCACCTTCACGCGCCGCCACTGGCCGCGCACCCGCGTGATGCCCTCGCTGACGCCCACCAGCTCGCGCAGGGGCGTGGCGCCAAGGGTCACGATCACGGCGGGCTGAATGAGCTCGATCTGGCGGTGCAGGTAACCGAGGCAGGCCCGGGCCTCATCGGCGGTGGGCGTGCGGTTATCCGGGGGTCTGCATTTGACGACGTTGGCGATGTAGGTCTGTCCGCGCGTCAGGCCAATGGCGCCGATCATCTTGTCCAGCAGCTCGCCGGCCTTGCCCACGAAGGGGCGTCCCTGCGAGTCTTCGTCCCGGCCCGGTCCCTCCCCCACGAACATCAGCCGGGCGTGCGGATCGCCTTCTCCGAAGACGAACTTCAGGCGGCCCGGCCCCAGTGGGCAGGCCAGGCAGCCTTGAATGGCGCGGTGCAACTCGGCAAGGCTGGCCGCAGCCGCCACGGATTCTGGAGGCGGGCAACCGCTGGGGTCGGAAGGGGGGACATAAGTGGTGGGAACCGGCGCAATTGATCTCGGTACCGGCCGGCTGGCTGGCTGGCGCGCCGGAGGGGCCACGGAAGGCTGGGTGGCCGCAGCGTCCGGGGGCTGCGCCATCGTTTGGACCAGGGGTTCACGGACAAACCCCATCACCCCCAAATCCTCGAGGGTGTCGCGCCAGGCTCGAAGGGACGAATCCATAGACTTCCAGCGTAGCCGGAACCTAGGAGGGGTTCCGGGCATCCTAAGAACGTCGGAGCCCATGCATGGCGCAGTCCCCCACAGAAACCCCATTTGGCACGCAGGAGGCTTTTCATGCCGCCTTTGCCGAACTTTATCCAAGGCTGGTGAGCTACGCCCGCCGTTACGGGGCCACCTTCCCCGAGGACATCTCGCAGGAGGCCTTCGTCATCCTCATGCAGCGGGAGGAGCGGGTGGAGCATCCCACCGCCTTCCTGTATGGCACCGTTCGAACCCTGTCCCTGACCGAGCGCCGTCCCATGAAGAACCAGAACCTCAGCTTAGAAGTCATCGCCGAACCTGGCCTCGCCGGTGGCGCTGACGATCTGGTGTTGAATCAGGAGGTTCGGGAGCGCATGCGGTTGCTCTCGCCCACCTTCCGCGAAGCCCTCTGGCTTTTCGTGGTGGAGGGCCTGTCCATCCGGGAGATTGCGGACATCCTCGGGATCCCCGAGGCCACCGTGAAGACCCGCATCCACCGGGCCAAGGCCCAACTCAAAGATCAGCTCAACCCTGCAGGAGGCGTTCATGTCCTGGTCTGATTCCGCACGGCGTTTCGAACCCGCCGAGGATGTCCAACTGCGGGCCGAGCTTCGCGACCTGCTTGGGCTGGGACCCGTGGCGTCCGCCAAGGCCGCCAAGGCCCCCACGGCCACAGAACCGACGGCGGAGCAGATGGCCCTGGCCAACGACCTCCGCCGGGAGGCCCAGCGTCGCAGCCGCACCGAACGGAAACGTCCCACTTGGGGTTTGTTGGCGGCCGCGGCCCTGCCCCTGCTCGCCATCCTCACGGGCTTCGGCACCTGGGGTTTTCAGCAGAAACATCGGGCCGATGACTTGGCCGCCCAGGCTCAGCGTCAGGAGCAGGAACTGACCCGCCTCGCTGCCGCCCATGCCTCCGAGGTGGCCCGGGAACGGCAGGCTAAGGAAGTCGTTCAGCAGAAACTTCAGTTGGCCTCCCGCAAGGAAAACCGGAAGACCGAGCCCTACTTGGTGATCCCGGTGGAGAAACCCCTCAGGGTGATGGGTGACGACTACCAGCGGGTGAAGCAGAAGCCTCAGTAATTTCGACGATGTCGGCACGGTCCTGGCAACGCCAACGGCAAGGTGTGCCCATGGCCAGCAATCCGCTCCTCCTCCTCATTCTCCTGCTTTCAGCCCTTGCCACGGTGCTGGCGGGGATGGGTGTCTTCAGCAATAGCCGTCCCCCTGATCCAAGGCTAAACTCCCTGCTCAATGATATTGACGACATCAAAGGGATACTGTCCCAGTTGCAGAAGTCCGTTCTCCAGACCGAGCGCAAACTGGAAAAAGAGGTCCAGACCTCCCGCACCGAGAACCGCGAGGTGGTGGAAAAGCTCGCCGAGGTGCTCGATAAGCGCCTGAAGGAGATGGTTGGATAGCTCTCGGCTATCAGCTGTCAGCTTTCAGTAAAAGCAGGGGCGCCTCGGGCGCCCCAAACTGATAACC
The DNA here is from genome assembly GCA_025355915.1 of Holophagaceae bacterium. GTDB lineage: Bacteria > Acidobacteriota > Holophagae > Holophagales > Holophagaceae > Geothrix. The sequence goes on along the minus strand of JANXYT010000466.1, from coordinate 1,871 downwards.
GATAGCTGACAGCCAATCACTGCCAGCCCTCATCCTGCTTGGCTGTGATTCGCCGGGGTCCAGCCCCGTTCGTTCAGCAGCTTCACGCCCTGGATGCGGGTGAGGCGGAAGGCCATTTCCTCCTGGTGGAGGTGGCAGAAGGCCAGCAGGTGGTCCTCCAGGGTGGTCCTGGGCGACACTCGCCGTAGTTGCGTCCGGTGGGCCGCCGGAGGCAGGTAGGTCAGCTCCACCATGAGCGTGTGGCCCGCGGCGTACTCGAGGATGCGCTGCACCTCTTCCGCCAGCTGATCCTCGCCGCCCAGGTGCAGCATGGGGATGCGCCGCTGCACCTCCTGGTAGAGGGAGGGGTCCTCGTCGTGCAGGCGCTGAAGGGCCGAGCGCACCATCTGCTGCACGGGCTCCAGGTGGTGGTTCATGCCCTTTTCGTCTACGAAAGCCAGGGCGGCCAAGGCCCAGAGGTAGAGTTTCTCGTCGCCATCCACGCTGAGGGCGAGGAACCGGCCGGGCTTGGGCATGAAGCCGGCCTGCTTGAGCAGGGCGTGGGCATTGCCGTCTCCGTGCACTTCCAGCACGGTGTCGGAGAGCGATTTCAGCTTCAGGGGCCCCAGTTCAGGCCTTAGCTTCAGTTCATCCGCCAGCTGAGCCGTGCGGGCCCGGACGAGGCGCACACCCTGGTGCACCTCCACCTCGCCAACCCGGCGGGAGAGATCCTCCAGCAGCTGAAGCAGGGGCTGGGGCAGGGTCTGGGTGGTGGCGCCGAGCCGCAGGCCCAGCTCCTCCAGGGGCACGCCGGCGTCCAGGGCGCGCACCAGGGTGGCGTGGCTCACCCGGAAGGTGCCCATGGCGTCGAGGGATTCCACCTCGGCCAGCTGGGCCAGCTGCAGCAGGCGGTGGGGGTTCTGGAGCAGGGGGGTCAGCAGCTCGAGGGTGGGCTGCAGGATCATGGGCTGATCGAGCTCCAGCGGTTGCCAATGGGCAGCCGTGGTCTTGAGGTCGCGCAGCAGGTACTCGTGGGCTAGAGCCTCACCGTGCTCCGTGAGCCGGAGATGCGCGAGGCCTTCATCGATCTGGAGGATGCCCATGCGCCCCAGGAAGGGGAGGAACACCGACCGGGTGCGGTCCTCGTCCAGGGGGTGCAGGGTCTTCAGGAAGGCCAGAAAAGGCTGCACGGCCAAGGCTTGCCCCCGGCGCTCCAGCAGGTGCTGCATGAGGAAGTGCCGGTCCTCCGCAGGAGGCATGCCCCAGGCCTTGAGGTCGTGTTCCAGGAGGCTCGCAAACGCGCGTTCGGCCACCCAGCGGGGTGGATGGCTGGTCACGGCGGGCAGCAGGGTCTCCACGCGCCCATCCCGGTTCCACAGCAGCCCCAGACGGTGCAGCAGGGTGAAGAGCAAGGTGGCGTCCTGTTCCTCCTGCAGCATGGCGTTGCGCTGCATGAGCTGGCCCAGTTCCTTCTTGGCGGGCAGGCCCCCCTTGAGCACGCGCAGCCCCGCCACGCAGCGCAGCAGGACGCTGGTGAGGGCCAGGGAGAAGCGGAAGGGTTCGGCGGCCTTGAGCTTCACCTCGGCGGGAGCCTGGAAGCTCAGCGCACCCTCATCGAAATCTTCGAGCGCATCGGTCACCCGCTCGGCCACGGCCCAGCCGGTGCCGGTCGGCAGGATCAACCCCAGGTCCCGCAGGATCTCGATCACCTGGGCATCCGGCGTCGTCTCGTCGCTGACGAAATGCTTGAGCGCCACCAGGGATTCACTGTCCAGATCGGCCAGCGAGTCCGACAACCGCTTATGGTCCTCCAGGTGGAAGACCATGGTCTTGAGCAGGCGCATGCGGCCTTCGCCGCAATCCTCCCAGCGGATGGGAATGGGCAGGCGGCG
>JANXYT010000451.1 GCA_025355915.1 Holophagaceae bacterium | reverse complement strand
AGGGAAATGCCCGTCAGCAGCGCCATCTTCTGCCAGCTGCTGATTCCGAGGTTCTGCTTCTTGAGGAGCTTCTGCCCATCATCGAGGGCGTCCACGCTGCTCTGGTGCGACCTCAAGAGCGGCGCCATCTGGGTGGCCCTGATGGCCCTGTTGGGGTTTGGTACGGTGGGCGCCCTCGATGATGGGCAGAAGCTCCTCAAGAAGCAGAACCTCGGAATCAGCAGCTGGCAGAAGATGGCGCTGCTGACGGGCATTTCCCTGATCGTGGCCTGGCTCATCCTGCATTTCGGCCTGCGCGGCGCTGCCACCAGCCAGCTATCGGTGCCCTTCTTCAAGAACTTCCGGCCGGATGTGGGGATGTTGCTCATCCCCTGGATCTGGCTGGTGATGGTGGGTACGAGCAACGCCGTCAATCTGACGGACGGTCTCGACGGACTCGCCATTGGCGGGACGCTGATTGTGTCACTGACCTACGCGATCCTGGCCTACGTGGTAGGGCACGCGAAGATTGCCGCCTACCTGGTGGTGCCCCACGTGCCCGGGGGCGCAGAACTCTCGGTCTTCATGGGCGCCATGGCAGGGGCGTGCCTGGGCTTCCTGTGGTACAACGCCCCGCCAGCCGAGGTCTTCATGGGCGACACGGGTTCTTTGGGTCTAGGCGGGGCGCTGGGCACGGTGGCGGTGGTCATCAAGCAGGAGTTGCTGCTGGTGATCGCCGGCGGCCTCTTCGTGGCGGAGGCGGTCAGCGTGATCCTGCAGGTGGGCAGCTTCAAGTTGCGCGGTGGCAAGCGCATCTTCCGCATGGCACCTTTCCATCACCATCTGGAACTGGGCGGTCTCCACGAAACGAAGGTCGTCATCCGCATGTGGATCACCGCCATCGTGTGCTCGATCCTGGCCCTCAGCTCGCTGAAGCTGCGATAGGTTTCGGCCGCGTGGGCCAGGGCTGGCCCAGGATGTAGCCCTGGCCCCAGGGCACGCCCGCGTCCATGACCGCTTCCAGTTCTTCCAGCGTCTCGATCCCTTCGGCGATGAAGCCGATGCGCATGGCGTTGGCGAAATGGGCCAGGGCGTTGAGCAGGGCGGCCTGATAGGGGCGGCGCTGCACCTGTTCCACGAGGCTGCGATCGGCCTTGATGAAATCCGGGGCGATGCGTGCCATGTGGGTCAGGCTGGCCACCCCGGCCCCCAGATCATCCACGGCCACGCGCAGACCCAGATCCCGCAGACGGTTGGTGTAGCCCTGGAGGGTCTGGAGATCATGAACGCCCTGGGACTCCGTGAACTCGAGCACCACGCACTCGGGGCTGAAGGGCAGGGCCCCCAGCCACCGGGGCAGGGACTCCCAGAAGCCGGGCGCCTCCAGGCTCACGGGCTCCAGGTTCACGAAATGGAGATGGCTGGCGTCGCCATCGCGGGCCACGGTGCGGAAGGTGGCGTCCAGGAACCGCAGGTCCAGGGTGAGGCGATCACCTAGGGAGAGGGCTGGATCCTGTAGCAGAGGCCCCACCGGGTGGGCTTGGCCGGCGGCGTCGAGATGGTGCGCCAGGTATTCCATGGCCACCAGCCGGTTGTCGCAAAGGCGGTACATGGGCTGTACATGGGGCACGATGGCGCCTTCACCCTTCAACATGCGCTCGAGGAAGCCCTGGGGCATGGTCACTTCACCTCAATCAAGGAACCGCGGATCAGTGTATCGCGCCACATGGACGCTGTCCCCGCTACGCTGGTACGGGAGGCGGTATGCGCACCGTGGTCATGGGGGCAGGGCGTTCGGGACTGGCGGCGGCTCGCTTCCTCGTGACACAGGGCCGGTCCGTCGTCCTCACGGACCGTCGTGCCGATCCCGGTCCGGAGCTGGAACTGGAACTGGCGAAAGCCGGCATTCCGGGCGTGTGGGGCGATCATCCCCTGGTGCTGCTGGACGGCTGCGATGAACTCGTCATCAGCCCCGGGATCCCACGCACGGTGCCCTTCGTGGCTGAAGCCCTGGTCCGGGGCATCCCGGTGGTGGGCGAAGTGGAGCTGGCCCATGGGCTGTTCCGCTCGCGGAAGGCTGGTGGGTGCCTGCTGGCGGTGACCGGCACCAACGGCAAGAGCACCACCACGGATCTGGTGGCCCATCTGCTGCGGGCCTCGGGGGGCTCTGCTGTGGCCTGTGGCAACCTCGGCACCCCCGTCCTCGAGGCCGTGCAAACGGCCCCGGCGGACACGACCTTCGCAGTGGAATTGAGCAGCTATCAGCTCGAATCCATCCAGTCATTCCACGCCGAAGGCGCGGCCTTCCTGAACC
>JANXYT010000420.1 GCA_025355915.1 Holophagaceae bacterium | reverse complement strand
TCGAAAAGCAGATCCTGCTGCGCGCGCCGCAGCCCCGCGTCTGGCGGGCCCTCACCGACGCCCAGGCGTTCGGCGCCTGGTTCCGGGTGCGGCTGGACGGCCCCTTCCTCCCCGGCGAGCGCACCAGGGGCCCCATCACGTACCCCGGCTATGAGCACCTCGTCATGGATGTGAAGGTCGAGCGCATGGACGCCGAAACGCTGTTCTCCTTCCGCTGGCATCCCGCTGCGGTCGATCCGAAGGTGGACTACAACCGCGAACCCAGCACCCTCGTCGAGTTCCGGCTCGAAGCGGTGCCCGAGGGCACGCGGCTCACGGTGGTCGAATCGGGCTTTGATCAGCTGCCCGCCCCTCGGCGCGACGAGGCCTACCGCATGAACAGCGGGGGCTGGGCCATCCAGATGGAGAACCTCGAGCGCCATGTCGCCGGCTGACGCGCTCGCGCCTGAACGCGAAAAGGACGCCGCACCGCTCTTCGCGGCGCTGGGGGATGAAACCCGCCTTCGGCTGCTGGATCGCCTCGGGGCGGGCGGACCCCTGTCGAGCACGCGCCTGAGCAGCGACTCGCCCGTGTCCCGCCAGGCCATCACCAAGCACCTCGAGGTGCTGGCCGAGGCCGGGCTGGTCCGCAGCCGCCGCCAGGGGCGGGAACGCATCTGGGAGCTGGAGCCCCAGCGCCTCGCCGATGCCCACCAGTACCTCGAGCGCCTCTCGCGGCAGCGGGACGACGCCTTGAATCGCCTCAAGGCCTTCATCGAGCGGCCGTAAACGATCAGCGATCCCGGGCGTAGCTCAGCTTCAGCCCGGAGCATGGAATGAAAACCATCTTTATAAGTGAAGGTAAAGGTCTGCGAAACGGGTGGTGGGTGCTCACGTACCTGGCCATCCTGGCGGCCTGCCTCGGTGGTTTTCAGCTGCTCCTGGTTCCAGTGCTCAAGCGGTTCGGCGTGCGCAAGGGCGATTGGGTGCTGGGGGTGCTGTTCCTGATGTCCCTCCTGGCCTCCTGGATCTGCACCCGACTTCGCAAGGAACCCCTCGCCAGCATCGGGTGGCGGGTGAACCGCCGCTGGGTCAAGGAAGTGGTCTGGGGCACGGGGTTCGGGGCCGGCGTGATGGGGCTGGCGGCCGGTCTGCTCTGGGCCGTGGGCGGGGTCACGTGGGAGCTGGATCCGGCCCGAAGTCTCGGCGCCTTGAGCTCGGGTTTTGCAATGTTCGCCCTGGTGGCGTGCTGGGAAGAGAACCTGTTCCGGGGCTTCATCTTCCAGCGGTTGCTGGATGGCGTGGGCGTGTGGCCCGCGCAGCTGATCCTCGCCCTCTTTTTCGGCATTGCCCATTGGGGCAACCCCGGCATGCATGGCGCCACCAAAATCTGGGCCACCCTCGACATCGCCCTGGCGGCGGTATTCCTGGGCCTGGCCTACCTCCGCACCCGCAGCCTGGCCCTGCCCATCGGCCTCCACCTGGGGTGGAACTGGACCCAGGGCCACATTCTGGGCTTTGGGGTCAGCGGCACCACCGTGACGCACGGCTGGCTCCACCCAGTGTTCCAGGGCAAGCCGGAATGGGTCAGTGGCGGGACCTTTGGTCTGGAGGCCAGCATCTTCGGCGTGCTCGCGGTGCTGGTGGGCATCGTCCTGCTGTGGCGGTGGAAGGGCTCGGTCGCGGGGCCTGCCACGGGCGGGGAGCCTGAGGTTGGGAACTTCGAATCCACCTGAAGCGGGCCGGAAGGCCTGGCGCCCGAGCGTGCGCCTCAGCCCTTGGAGCCAGGCTCCTTCTTGGCGGGCTTGCGGTGGCGCTCGGGCTTTTTCCGCTTGGCGGGGGGCTGGGTGGCGCTGTCGTAGAGGCTCTCCAGGCGGATGGCCTTGGCCGAAGTGTCCGCCGCCTTGTGGATCTCCTTCAGGGCCGAAGCCACCAGATCCAGGTCCGCCCCGTCGCCCTTCAGCAGTTCCTGGAAGGCCGCCGATTTCAGGGCCTCCAAGCGCTTCGACTGCCGCTTCCCCGCCGCCCAGTTCAGCAGCTTGGAGAACAGCTCGTAGCCGAGCTTCAGTTCAGAGGTGGGCAGGGACATGGGCAGGAGTTTAGCAGCGATGAAGAGAAGGATTTATCGGGGGTGATGAGTGATAAACGGGTTCACCCCTCGTCCTTAACCTCGGCCTTCAACTCATCCAGCCGCCGGTCCGCCGCTTCGACGCTGTCGACGCTTTCATCCTCGTAGCCCGCGGCCTCGGAAACCCGCTCCATCTGGATGCGGCTGAGGGGGATCTTCACCACGCGGATG
>JANXYT010000370.1 GCA_025355915.1 Holophagaceae bacterium | reverse complement strand
GGTTCCGCGCTGCGCGCATACCCCCGGACCCCCGCGCTCGGCCCGGCGAAGCCGTGCCTCGCTTTGTCCTTCCCTTCGGGGTTCCGCGCCTCTGGGTCTGGAGGCTTCGGTCTTCAGTCTTCAGCCTTGAGGCTCGCGGCTCGGATCAGAAGATCCGCACAAGGTTGAATCCCAGGGTCCAGTTGCCGGCGGGCCTGGGTCCACCGGCATAGTCGCCCCCCAGCACCTGGTGGGCGGTGGTGCCGGGAACCGTGTTGGCCAGGAGGGTGAAGCGGTGGCCCTTGGTGGCGAACCGGTAGCCCACTGCGTAGCCCTGCTCGTAGCGGGAAGCGTCCAGGCGGCCGGGGCGGGGGTAGATCTCGCCGAGGACCGAGTGGCCCGGCAGGAAGGCCCAGGTGATCCCGGCACCGGCGGTGACGAGTCCCCGGTCCTGGGTGGAGGTGCGGGACAGCCAGGTGGGCACCAGGCGGAAGGTGAATGATCCCACCATGGCCTCCAGAGGCGCCTGGATCGCGGCCCCGGTGATCCCGACGGTACCGCCCGGAAGGACCGTCCGTTCGACGCCTTCGTCAAAGCGCTCGGCCCGCAGGGACACCCGCAGGTGGGGGCCGCCGAGCAGCCGCTGTTGCAGGGCCAGCACCAGGGTCTTGGCGTCCGACGTCCGGTAGATCTGGGCATTGAGACCCGGCACCGCGCCCAGCCCCAGGTCGAGGCCGAAGCCGGCGTAATTGCCGCCGTCCAGTCCGAACAGGTCTTTTGAGTGACCCCGGGCGGGTTCCGTGAACCGGTGGGTGAAGCGGATGCCGGGCCGCCAGCCCTCCATCATCGCGGTGGTGGGCAGATTGAGGCCCAGGGGCACCTCCGACTCCTGGGCGGCAAGCGCCGGCAGGAGCAGGCAGGCGAGGATCGCAGGATGAAGGGTCACGGGGACTCCCAGGGGAAGGCGAGGTAGAGGGCGGGGAAGTTGCAGGCCGGGGCGAAGGGGCCGGACCCCGCCACGATGGGTTCGGGAACCCCGCCGCCCCAGATCCGGTTGTCATTTCCCGGCCCATCCGGCCTTCCCGTGGGCACAGGAAGGCCCATCATCGACACCGACCCGTCCGCTTCGAAGCCCACCGGAGGTCCGATGCCACCCTGGAACCACATCCATCCAGCCCTGATCCATTTCCCCATCGGCCTGCTGACGGTGGCGCCGCTGCTGGTGTTCGTGGGCCTGCTCTGGCCCGCCCAGCGCCGCGGGTTCCACACCTCGGCCCTGATCCTCCTGGTGCTCGGCTTCGGCGGGCTGATCCTGGCGCTGTGGAGCGGCCAGGCGGTGGAGCGGTACGCCCGCGCCACGCCGGCCCTCCTGGCTGGGGTGCGCGAGCACGAAGTATTGGCCCAGAAAACCACGCTGATCCTCGGCGCGCTCGTCGCAGCCTTCGCGGTGCTCTGGGCCCTTCCGCTGCGGCGCAAGCAGGCGCTCTCCACGAACCTGGAACGGGGCCTGCTGGTGCTGTGGTTGCTGCTGAGTGCCGGGGGAGTCCTGGCCCTCGGGCTCACCGGCCACGCCGGGGGCCACCTGGTCCATGACCTGCACACCCATGCCGGTCCGGAGCCGACCGCGAACTGATCTGCCACTGTGCGAGCACTGCGGCGATGCTCCCGCTACCATTCCCCATGCCGTCTCGCGTCCTCGCCTCACTGATGCTCCTCGGGTTTGCCTCGGGGCTGCCGCTCTTCCTGACGGGCTCGACGTTGAAGGCCTGGATGACCGACGAGGGGCTGAGCCTGGCCACCATCGGCCTCTTCAGCTTTGTGACGCTGCCCTACAGCCTGAAGGTGTTCTGGGCCCCCTTCCTGGACCGCTATGCCCTGCCTGGGCTCGGACGGAGGCGGGGCTGGATGCTGCTCATGCAGGCGGGCATGGCTGCGGCCCTGTTCCTCCTGGCGCGCTCCCAGCCCCGAGTGGACCTCTACCGCGTGGCCGTGCTGGCCCTGGCCGTGGCCATCACCAGCGCCACCTTCGATATCGCGGTGGATGCCTGGCGCGCCGAGGCTCTGGAGCAGAAATACCTCGGCCTCGGCAACAGCATCCACATCACGGCCTACCGCATCGCCATGCTGGTGAGCGGCGGGCTGGCGATGACCCTGGCCCAGTTTTTCGGATGGCGGACCAGCTACCTGCTCATGGCCGTCCTGACCTGTCTCGGCATGGTGGGCACCTGGTTGGCAGTCAACACGGATGCCGCGGCCAAGGTGCCGCGCACGCTCCAGGAGGCGGTGGTGGGGCCCTTGAAGGACCTGCTGCAGCGTCGGGGCATTGGGCTCCTGCTGGCCTTCACCGTGTTCTACAAGCTGGGGGACTGGCTGGCGGAAGCCATGACCATGCCCTTCCTGCTGCGGGGCATGGGCTTCACGAAGCTGCAGATCGGCACCGTGCAGAAGACCACCGCCATGGTCGCCATCATCCTGGGCGGACTGATCGGCGGTTGGATGCTCACCCGCATGAGCCTGCGGAAGGCCCTGTGGATCTGTGGATTCGTGCAGGCGGGCAGCATCCTGGGCTTCTGGGCCATCTCGCTGCTGGGCCGCCACCTGCCCCTGCTGGTGGCGGCGAATACGCTGGAGAACCTGGCCTACGGCATGGGAGGGAGCGCGCTCGTGGCCTTACTCATGGGCAGTTGCAATCGCTCGTACACCGGCACCCAGTACGCCCTGTTCAGTGCTTTGACCGCGCTGCCCCGCACACTCTTCGCTGGGATGACCGGATTCATGGCCGACTATTATGGCTGGAAGCTCTACTTCCCCGTCTGCGCCCTGGCGGCCATTCCGGGCCTGCTCCTGCTCCTGCTCTGGGACCGTTGGGGGCTCCCCGAAAACGGTGAGGCATGACACAGTCGTTATCCCGATCTTCTGGAGGTTCCGTGCTCCGTTCCCTGCTTTGCCTGACTGCCCTGTCCCTGGTCGCCCAGGGACCGCCGCCGGCCAAGAAGCCCATCGAGACGCTCAACCTGCCTCCGCAGAGCTCAAGCCCCATCAAGGAACTGGTGCGTGCCGATCTGAGCGAGGCCGAGACCGGCACGCCCGAGGGACTGACGGCGGCGCTCTACGC
>JANXYT010000367.1 GCA_025355915.1 Holophagaceae bacterium | reverse complement strand
CAATCGCCTGTTCCCCTCCATGAAGGCGGTTACCGACCAACTTTCCCATGCCCTACACGAGGCAGAACTGGACCAAACCACGATCAAAAGCCTCTGTGATTTTGGATACTCAAAGGTTAATCATTGATCGCTATTTGGTATGAGACCGAGATGGTTCGCCAACTCATCCAGTGAGACCCCTTCAGGGCAGCTAAGCAGATGTTCCAGGATCTTGCTCTGGTGGTCGTGCAGGTTTTTCATGGCCGCACCGCTAGAGAAACCCATTTTTCAATTTAAACAATTTAAGCAGCTTGCCTGATTTTAACAAACTCCTACATTCGATTACCAGGCTATATGGGAGCCCGGATGAATGCAGGAGTTCATGATGAATCATCGTGTGAATCAATCTTTCGTGATCCCTGTCTTGGCCACTCTGGTCATAGCGGCAGGCTATTCCTGCCGTAAAGCGACATCTTCACCTGCCGAGCCGCCACTGGATCCCGCGCTGGTGGCGCAGGGCAAGGAGATCTTTCGTAGCGATACCTTCGGGGACGAGGCTTTCTGGACCGACACCCTGGGCTTGCACAAGGTGATTGCGTCCGCGGTGGACCCGACCACTGCCCTGTCCGTCGGGTTGAAGGTGGATGCCGAGGCACTGCCACCAGCGGTGGTTCAGGGGATTCAAAACGGGTCCATCAGCCTGAAGGACCCCGCCACGACCGTGGCCTTGCTGAAACTCAATGCGGTCGTCGGGGTGAAGGGAACCGTCGAAAGCATCAACGGGAAAGACACCTTGACCCGGGTCGGCATCACCTGTGCCCTGTGCCACTCCACTGTGGACAATTCCTTTTCGGCTGGGATCGGCAAACGGCTGGATGGCTGGCCGAACCGCGACCTCAATCCCGGGGTGATCATCGCGCTCTCGCCCGCAGTTCCGGCAGGCGCCAAGACCGTCTACAACTCGTGGGGCAAGGGAAAGTACGACCCCCGCTTCAACCTTGATCACAAGAACGGGCCGCAAGTGATCCCTCCCGCGTTTGGATTGCTTGGCGTGCACCGCATCACCTCCACCGGCGATGGCAACGACCTCGCTTATTGGAATCGATACGTCGCCGTGACTCAAATGGGCGGCTTAGGCACGTTCTCCGACAGTCGGACCGGGGTGAATGTGACGCACGGAACACGGGATCTCGTGTCCTCCAAACTGCCGGCGCTGCAGGCCTACCAGTTGAGCCTTGCTGCCCCGCCCCCACCGGTGGGTAGTTTCGATCCTGCGGCGGCGGTCAGGGGGAAGGGTGTTTTCGAAGGCGCGGGAAATTGTTCCGCCTGCCACCTCGGTCCGAGGCTGACAGACGCCAACCTCAGGCTGCACTCACCCAGCGACGTGGTCAGTGAACCTGAACCCAATGGGGTACCCAGCTACGCCTCGCGGAGTGCGACCAGACAGTACCGAACCCCGCCGCTGGCCGGGGTCTGGCAGCATGCCCCCTACTTCCACAATGGCAGCGCGCCCACCCTGGATGCGGTCGTCGAGTCCTACAACACCACGAAGGCACTTGGCTTGACCCATGCGCAGAAGGCGGACCTCGTCGAGTACTTGAAAAGTCTGTAACGCAGGTTTGATACGGGCCGATGGTTCGCGGCGGCAGAGGCTTTCCACGAGGGACGCTACCCTATTCAACATGGACGCCCCCACCTTCACCTACCGTCCCATCGGCATCGTGCGCACGCCCTATGCCCGGCGCATGGACGCGCCGCACCAGCCCACGGTGGTGGCGGGCACGGAAACGGGCGCCCCGGCGGAAGCCACGCTGGAACTGGACGCTTCGCTGCCGGAGACCGTGCTCCGCGATCTGGCGGGCTTCGAACGCATCTGGCTCATCTTCGCCTTCCACCTGAGCGAGGGCTGGGCGCCGTTGGTGCAGCCGCCCCGGGGCCCGAAGGCCAAGCGGGGTGTGCTGGCCACGCGCTCGCCCCACCGGCCCAATGCCATCGGCCTGTCCGCTGTGGAACTGGTGGCCGTGGAGGGCCGCACGCTCCGCCTGCGCGGGGTGGACCTGCTGGACGGCACGCCCGTCCTGGATGTGAAGCCCTATGTGCCCTATGCCGACGCCTTTCCCGG
>JANXYT010000335.1 GCA_025355915.1 Holophagaceae bacterium | reverse complement strand
CTTTTATCCTGCGAACCGATCCGTGGCGGCCACCAACGCACGCGAGATGCCGGGCTCGTAGGCGCTATGGCCGGCGTCGGGGACGATGATGAGGTCGGCGTCTGGCCAGGCCTGGGACAGGGCCCAGGCGCTTTCGAGGGGGCAGACCATGTCGTAGCGGCCCTGGACGATGGCGCCGGGGATGCCCTTGAGCCGGTGGGCGTGGCGCAGCAGTTGGGCCTCCTCGAACCATCCCCGGTTCACCATGTAGTGGCATTCGATGCGGGCGAAGGCCAGCGTGGTGGCCTCGTCGCCGTAGGAGGCGATAAAGTCCGCGTCCGGGATCAGCTTGCTGCAGGCGCCTTCCCAGATGCTCCAGGCTTTGGCGGCGGGCAGGTTCACGGCTGGGTCCTCGCTCAGCAGCCGCTGGGCATAGGCCTGCAGGAAGTCCCCGCGCTCGGCCTCGGGGATGGCGTCACGGTAGGGCTCCCAGGCATCGGGAAAGATGCGGCTGGCGCCCTCCTGGTAGAGCCAGTCCACCTCCCGCTGGCGCAGCAGGAAGATGCCGCGAAGGATCAGCTCCGTCACGCGTTGGGGGTGCTTCTCTGCGTAAGCCAACGCGAGGGTGGCGCCCCAGGAACCGCCAAAGACCATCCAGCGCTCGATGCCCAGATGCTCGCGGAGGCGCTCGAGGTCGGCCACCAGAGCCCAGGTGGTGTTCTCGCGCACCTCGGCGTAGGGCGTGCTCTGGCCGCAGCCCCGCTGGTCGAGGAGGATGATGCGGTAGGTGTCGGGATCAAAGTAGCGCCGGTGCTTGGGGCTGGTGCCGCCGCCGGGGCCGCCGTGGAGGAAGATCACGGGCTTGCCGGCCGCGTTGCCGCTTTCCTCGATGTAGAGCTCGTGGAGCTCCGTCACCTTCAGGCGCTGCGTTTCATAGGGCTCGATGGCGGGGTAGAGCCAGCTGACAGGATCCTTGCGAAGCGGCATTGGGACTCCTTCTCTGTCATCTCAGCATGAATCCGGGTTATCGCTGCACCAGGTTTTCAAACGCTAGAACTGAAACCGCAGATGACGCAGATGGCCGCAGATGGAAGATCCCAAGGTTCATGCTTCTTCAGACTCTCCCGAAACATCTGGGCCGCGAGCCTACGCGTAGCGGACACCTCTGAAGGACACCAATGCATGACAACCATGCTGGGGATCTTTGGAGAGTGGCTCATCTGTGCTATCTGCGTCATCTGCGGTGAAACGTGTTATGTCTTCACGCGCGAACGACTACACGAAGAACAAGGCCGCCGCGCCCGCGAGGGCCAGCAGCGTTCCGAGGATCGCATGGCCGCCCACCTTCTCCCTGAAGATGAAGTGGGAAACGGGCAGCAGGATGATGGGTGACAGGGACATCAGGGTGGCCGCTACGCCCATGGGGGCCTTGGCGATGGCGACGAGGGAGAGCACCACGCCCAGCACGGGGCCCGTGATGGCGCCCAAGCCAATGAAGGCCGTGGCGCGGCCGTCCCGCAAGCTGCCGAGGGTGCCGCGCAGGCGCCCCGAGACGCCGAAGTAGAGCACCAGGGCCACCACGCCCGCGGTCACGCGGATGAGGTTGGCCGATATCGGGGGGAAGTCCCCCGCCAGGCCGAACTTGCTGAAGACCAGGCCCACGGATTGCCCCAGGGCGCCGCCGATGCCCAGGAGGATGCCGCGCCAAAGGTGGGGGTGGGCCTGGTGATCGCCGTCGCCCCAGACCACCCAGGTGATGCCGCCGAGGGTGACGGCCATGGCGATGACCTTGGGCAGGCTCATGCTCTGCCCCAGGAACAGCCAGGCCAGCAGGGCGCTGAAGATGGGCGAGAGCGTCATCAGCAGCATGGCCAGCCGCGCGCCGATGAGCACGAAGGCCTCGAAGAGCACCGCATCACCCAGGGCGAAGCCGATGAGGCCGGAGGCGCCCAGCCAGCCCAGGCGCGCGCCACCGGCCTGCATGGGAAAGCAGCTGCCGTAGACCGCCAGGTGCACCAGGACCAGCACTCCCCAGGCCATGAGCAGCCGACCCAGGTTCACGGCGGCGGAGCCCACGCGGCGCCCCGCCACCGTGAAGCACACGGAATTGAGCGACCAGCAGAGCGAGGTGAGAAGGGCGGCGCTTTCGCCGAGGTATTGCAAGGGGACTCCGCAGCGTTCCCCGTGCGGCGGGGCCTATAACCTCATCATACGAGGTTAGGAGCGTGTCCAAGTCATCGATAGGCCCAGTGACGTTCCACCCATGACCTGGACGCGCTCCTAAACGAACATCTGCAGGATGCCATTGCTCATGAGCATGCCGCGGGGGCTGAGGCGCACGCGGTCCCCCTCCCAGACCGTGAGTCCTGCCGGGGCCAGGGCGCGGAGCCGCATTTCCCATGCGTCACACAGGGGGCGAAGGTTCAGGGCCTTGGCCTGCCCGCGCAGGGCAGTCCAGTCGATCCCCCGGTGCAGGCGCAGGCCCAGCAGGGGGATTTCCGCGAGGGCCTCGGCGGCGTCCAGTTCCTGAAGGTCGACCTCACCGCGGCCCTCGGCCCAGGCTGCGATGATCCCGGTTTCCGTCCAGCGGAAGGCGCCCAGCTGCGACGCGGCGCTGGGGCCCAGGCCGAGGTAGGGTCGGCGCTCCCAGTAGCGGGTGTTGTGGATGGATGCCCCGCCGGGACGGGCGTAGTTGCTGATCTCGTAGGGCTCGATCCCCAGGGCGGGCAGTTCCTCCTGAAGGGCCTCGAAGACATCCGCCACCTCATCCTCGGAGGGGAGCGTCAGCCGCCCCGCATCGATGTCGGCGCGCAGGGGGCAGGCCTTGTCCAGGTCCAGCAGGTAGACGCTGAGATGGTCGATGCCCGTGGCGGCCAGGGTCCGGGCATCCTCCACGACCTTGGACAGCGATTGTCCAGGGATGCCCACCATGAGGTCGGCGCTGCGGCGCTGGAACCCGGCACGCTCCGCCAGGGCGAGGGACTCCAGGGCCTGCTCGGCGCCATGGATGCGGCCCAGGCGGGCCAGCAGCTCATCGTCCAGGGCCTGGACGCCGAGGCTGATGCGATCCCAGCCCAGCTCACGGGCCTGCCGGAGCCAGGCCAGATCCACGGTGCCGGGATTGGCCTCCAGGGTGGCTTCCACCAGGGGGGTGAGATCAAAGGCCTGGTGGATGGCGCGGGTGAGGCCGCTCAGCTCCGCCGGGGACAACAGGGATGGGGTCCCGCCGCCGAGGTAGAGCGTGTCCACGGCGGGGCGGCCCAGGGCCGCGCCCCATTCCGTGGTTTCCAGGATGAGCCGCCGGAGAG
>JANXYT010000324.1 GCA_025355915.1 Holophagaceae bacterium | reverse complement strand
CCCACGACGCAGGCGTCATGGAGGGGGGTGCCCTTGGCCTTCAGTTCGGTTTCCACGAGCTTCTTGGCGTTGTCCCAGGCGCCACCGGCATTGGCCATGAAGATGGCCTGGTAGAGGCCGAAGACGGCGATGGAGATCAGGTAACCGATGAAGAAGTAGTGGTTGGCGCAAGCGAAGGCGAGCGTGGAGAAGAACACCGCCAGGAAGATGTTGAACATGCCCTTCTGGGCGTACTGGGTACAGATCTCCACGACCTTCTTGGAGTCCTCCACCGAGGCCTTGGTGGCGCCGGCATCGAGGTTGATATTCTGCTTGATGAACTCCACCGCACGGTAGGCACCCGTAGCGACCGCCTGGCAGGCGGCGCCGGAGAACCAGAAGATGATGGCGCCCCCGGTGATGATGCCCAGCAGGAAGAGGGGGTTGATGATGGAGAGGCCCTCGACCACCGCCGGGACGCCGAATTTGCCGTTGAGCAGCTGGATGATGGAGAAGATGAGGGTGGTGGCGCCCACGACCGCGGTGCCGATGAGCACGGGCTTGGCGGTGGCCTTGAAGGTGTTGCCGGCGCCGTCGTTCTCCTCCAGGTACATCTTGCCGTTCTCGAAATCAGGCTTGAAGCCGAAGTCCTTCTGGATCTCCGCCTCGATGCCAGGAATGGCTTCGATGGTGGAGAGCTCATAGACGGACTGCGCATTGTCGGTCACTGGACCGTAGGAGTCCACGGCGATGGTGACTGGACCCATGCCCAGGAAGCCGAAGGCCACGAGGCCGAAAGAGAAGATGGCGGGTGCGGCCATGAAGGCCCCCAGCCCGAAGGTGGAAACGAAATAGGCGGCGCCCATGAGCGCCACGATGGTGAGGCCCATCCAGTAGGCGGAGAAGTAGCCCGCCACCAGGCCTGAGATGATATTGAGGGAGGCGCCGCCCTCCTGGGAGGCCGTCACGACCTCACGGACATGGCCGGAGTTCGTGGAGGTGAAGGATTTCACCAGTTCGGGGATCAGGGCGCCAGCCAGGGTGCCGCAGGTGATGATGGTGGAGAGCTTCCACCACAGACCAGCAGTCAGGTTGCCGATGAGCAGGTAGGACAGGACGTAGGTCACCACGATCGAAAGGATCGAGGTCAGCCAGACGAGCGTGGTGAGCGGCGTCTCGAAATCGAACTTCAGGGAGGCGCCGAACTTGGCCTTCGACCAGAGACCGTTGATCCAGTAGGAGGCCGCGGACGTCACGACCATGCCCACGCGCATGACGAAGATCCAGACCAGCAGTGCCACCTGGATTTCCTGATACCTGGGCCCGGCACTCAGAGGATTGACCGCCAGCAGAATGAAGGTGATCAGGGCGACACCCGTCACGCCATAGGTTTCGAAGCCATCCGCCGTGGGGCCGACGGAATCGCCCGCGTTGTCACCCACGCAATCGGCAATGACGCCGGGGTTGCGGGCATCGTCTTCCTTGATCTTGAATACGATCTTCATCAGGTCGGAGCCGATGTCGGCGATCTTGGTGAAGATGCCGCCCGCGATGCGGAGGGCCGCGGCGCCCAGGGACTCGCCAATGGCGAAGCCGATGAAACACGGACCGGCGGCATCACCGGGAATGAACAGCAGGATCGAGAGCATGAGGAACAGCTCGACGGAGATGAGCAGCATGCCGATGGACATGCCCGACTTGAGGGGGATCTCCATGGTCGGATAGGGCTTGCCGCCCAGGCTGGCAAAGGCCGTGCGGGAGTTGGCGAAGGTGTTGATGCGGATGCCGAACCAGGCCACGGCTACCGAGCCGAGAATGCCGATGATCGAGAAGAGCAAGACCACGATCACTTGGCCCCAGCCCATGGGCGTATGCGACAGGTACTTGAAGTAGGCCACCATGATGATGGCGATGAAGGCCCACAGCACCGAGATGAACTTGATCTGGGTTACTAGGTAGGTCTTGCAGGTCTCATAGATCAGTTCGGAGATCTCCAGCATGGACTTGTGGACTGGAAGGTCCCGGATCTGGGCGTATTGCACCAAGCCGAAGGCCATGCCGAGCAGGCAGATAACCAGGCCGATCAGCAGCAGGTTGTGGCCGGTCATGCCCAGGAAGCTGCCCTGAAGCGCGGGAATCTTCAGATCCGTTTCGCCGGCCATGGCCGGGGAAGCAAGAAGAAGGGCCAAGAGCGCCGTCATCCCGCCTCTAAAGATTCGGGTTGAGGCCAAAGCGCCAACCAGTCGTTTCAGCGTCTCCATGGGTTTCCTCCAGATGGGTTCAGAAAAGGGGGCTCGGGGAGTTGAGTTGAAAGGAATGGAATCCTAGGAACGGAAGGTGGATCGCATTGAAGCCGCACGAGCCCCCATCTGGAGGCAAACCACCAAAAGATCATGCTTGGATCGTGTGTGACTCTAACCCAAAAAGGCATGCCGCTGCAAGACTGGCGCTCGCGAAGGGCCTCCATTCCATGCTTATTCTTGGAGCCGAATCCACAGTGTGACCGTCGTCCACACCTAGGGGCTTGGGATTCCCTGGCCTGAGGAAGATAATCGGGTCACATATGACCTCGCTCTTCAATAGCCGGTCCCCTGCCCCACCTGGGACCCTTAGTTCCACCCTCATGTCTTCTTCAAGGAGTCCATCTATGTCCGTCGCTGAACAGAGCATCGCGGGCGCGGAAGCACGCGGCCACGGCTTCATGGCGTCCTCGGTCGGCCGAAAGGTCGTCATGGCTGCCACTGGCATCGTCCTTTTCGGGTTCGTCACCGTCCACATGATCGGCAACACCCAGGCCTATATGGGCGCAGAAACCTTTAACGCCTACGCCAAGTTTCTGCAAGGCATGCTCCACGGTGGTGGCATCTGGATATTCCGGGCCGTGCTTCTCACAGCCACTGGACTTCACATCTGGGCGGCCGTGACCCTGACGCTGGACAACCGGGCCGCCCGTCCCCTGGGCTACCGGGCCGAGCAGTACATCGCCTCCACCTGGGCCTCCCGGACCATGCGCTGGAGCGGCGTCATCCTGGCGGTCTTCATCGTCTACCACCTGATGCATCTGACCATCGGGAACGTCCACCCCGCGTTCGACCACACCAATCCCTATTCGAACTTCGTGAAGGGTTTCCAGGTCCCCGCGGCCGCCGGCTTCTACATCGTGGCCCAGCTCTGCCTGGGCCTGCACATGTGGCACGGCGTGTGGAGCGTCACCCAGACCCTGGGCCTGGCGCATCCCCGCTATGACAGCCTGCGACGCACCTTCGCCACCGGTCTGACCTTCCTGGTGGTGGGCGTGAACATCTCCTACCCCATCGCCGTCCTCACCGGCTTCATTCACTGACCCCAGGGAGCCATCCATGGAACTCAATTCCCGAATCCCAGACGGCCCGATCGAGCAGAAGTGGGACAAGCACAAGTTTGATCTCAAGCTCGTGAATCCGGCCAACAAGCGCAAGTACAAGGTGCTCGTGGTGGGCTCCGGCCTCGCCGGTGGCGCCGC
Organism: Holophagaceae bacterium; assembly: GCA_025355915.1. Classification (GTDB taxonomy): domain Bacteria; phylum Acidobacteriota; class Holophagae; order Holophagales; family Holophagaceae; genus Geothrix. Next base: position 11,358 of record JANXYT010000324.1, on the reverse strand, counting down.
CGCGGCCTCCCTGGCCGAACTCGGCTACGAGGTGGAGTGCTTCTGTTACCAGGACAGCCCCCGCCGCGCCCACTCCATCGCCGCCCAGGGTGGCATCAACGCCGCCAAGAACTACCACAATGACGGGGACAGCGTCCGCCGCCTCTTCTATGACACCGTCAAGGGTGGCGACTTCCGGGCCCGCGAAGCCAATGTGCATCGCCTGGCCGAGGTCAGCAACAACATCATCGACCAGTGTGTGGCCCAGGGCGTGCCCTTCGCCCGCGAATACGGTGGACTGCTGGACAACCGCTCCTTCGGTGGCGCCCAGGTGAGCCGGACCTTCTACGCCCGCGGGCAGACCGGCCAGCAGCTGCTGCTCGGCGCCTACCAGGCCCTGGAGCGCCAGATCGGCCTCGGGGCCGTCAAGATGTTCCCCCGCCACGAGATGTTGGAAGTGATCGTGGTCGATGGCGTGGCCAAGGGCATCGTGACCCGGAACATGGTCACCGGACAGGTCGAGTCCCATGTGGCGGATGCGGTCTGTCTGGCCACGGGTGGCTATGGCAATGTCTTCTACCTTTCCACCAACGCCAAGGGGTGCAATGGCACGGCCATCTGGCGCGCCTACAAGAAGGGGGCGGCCTTTGCCAACCCTTGCTACACCCAGATCCATCCCACCTGCATTCCCGTCACTGGCGATCATCAGAGCAAGCTCACCCTCATGTCCGAGTCACTGCGCAACGACGGTCGCATCTGGGTGCCAAAGCGCAAGGAGGACACGGGCAAACCCGCCAGCCAGATCGCCGAAGAGGACCGTGACTATTACCTGGAGCGGAAGTATCCCTCCTACGGCAACCTGGCCCCCAGAGACATCTCCAGCCGCGCCGCCAAGCAGGCTTGCGACGAGGGCCGTGGCATTGGTGGCACGGGTCGGGGCGTCTACCTTGATTTCGAGGACTCCATCAAGCGCCTCGGGCAGAACAAGATCGAAGAGCGTTATGGAAACCTGTTCGAGATGTATGAGCGCATCACGGATGAGAATCCCTACAAGACGCCCATGCGCATCTACCCCGCCTCGCACTACACCATGGGCGGCCTGTGGGTGGACTACGACCTGATGAGCACCATCCCCGGTCTCTTTGTGCTGGGTGAAGCGAACTTCTCCGATCACGGCGCCAATCGCCTGGGGGCCTCCGCCCTCATGCAGGGCCTGGCCGATGGTTATTTCGTCATCCCGTACACCATCGGTGGCTACTTGGCCTCCATCAAGCCCGGCAGCCGCATCAAGGTGGACGACCCGGCCGTCAAAGCCACGGAACAGTCCGTCTCCGAGCAGATCAATCGCCTCTTCAGCATCCAGGGCAAACAGACCCCGGACTATTTCCACCGGGAGCTGGGCAAGGTCATGTGGGAATACTCCGGCATGGGCCGCACCGAGGCTGGCCTCAAGAAGGCACTGGAACTCATTCCCCAGATCCGGGAGGAGTTCTGGCACAACCTGCGCCTCCCGGGGTCCGGCGAGGAGGTCAATCAGTCCCTTGAAATGGCCGGCCGCGTCGCGGACTTCCTGGAGATCGGCGAACTGCTTTGCCTCGACGCCCTGAATCGCCGGGAGTCATGTGGTGCCCACTTCCGTGAGGAATGGCAGACGGGGGATGGAGAAGCCGTTCGCGACGACGAGAACTTCTGCCATGTCGCTGCCTGGGAATACAAGGGGGACGGAAGCGCGCCGGTCCGCCACACAGAGGCCCTCACCTTCGAGAGCCTCCACCTCGCCACTCGCAACTACAAGTGAGGATCTGAGCCATGTCCAAGCACCTCAATCTCACCCTCCATGTGTGGCGGCAGAAGAATGCGAACTGCGACGGCAAGTTCGTCGAGTACCCCGCCGAAAACGTCAGCCCCGACATGTCCTTCCTCGAAATGCTGGACATTGTCAACGAAGGCCTCATCCGCAAGGGTGAGGATCCCATTGCCTTCGATCACGACTGCCGCGAAGGCATCTGCGGCACCTGCAGCATGGTGATCAACGGCCGTCCCCATGGTCCGAAGGAACGCACCACCACGTGCCAGCTGCATATGCGCAGCTTCAAGGACGGGGAAAGCATCACCCTCGAACCCTGGCGCGCCGAGGCTTTTCCCGTGCTCAAGGATCTGATGGTGGATCGGGGCGCCCTCGACCGCATCATTGCCGCCGGCGGTTTTATCAGCGTACCCACCAGCTCGCCCCAGGATGCCAATGCCCTGCCCATCCGCAAGGAGGACGCGGAGCTGTCCATGGACGCCGCCGCCTGCATCGGGTGTGGCGCCTGCGTAGCGGCCTGCCCCAACGCCAGCGCCATGCTCTTCGTGTCCGCGAAGATCAGCCAGCTCGCGTTGCTGCCTCAGGGCCAACCCGAACGCTACACCCGTGTTCGCGACATGGTCGCCCAGATGGATGCTGAGCAGTTCGGGACGTGCACCAATCATGGTGAATGTGAAATCGCCTGCCCCAAGGGCATCAAGATGGAGAACATCGCCCGCATGAACCGTGACTACATCAAGGCCAGCCTCACCTACCGTCCTGCCACCTTTGGCGGCGGCGCGGGCTGATGACCTTGGGTTTCCAGAACACGCCCGGCCACCGCCGGGCGTTTTTCATGACTGGCCTCGATAGCGCGCCACCAGATCCGCGAGCCCTTCCGGCGAATTGACCCCGGGATCCTCCAGCACAGCCTCCAGGAGCTGCCGTTGCAGCTCCCCCAGCCAGGGGCCTCCGGGGCGCCCCGCGAGACGCATCAGGGCAGCCCCGTCCAGGGCCAGCTCCCGCACGGACAGCGGCGGCGCGGCAGCGGCCAAGGTCCCCAAACGGGACATCAGCGTGTGGTGCTCCACCTCGCGCGCCGCCACCTCCAGCCCCTTCCCCTGCTGGTCCGCCCACCGGAACGCGGCCCAGTGCTCCAGAGCTAGACCGTCCTCGGAGAGACGGCGAAGGAATCGACGACAGGCGGCGTCCCCCCATGCGTCCGTGGGATGGGTGCCGTGGTGGCGGATCAGGGCCGCCACTTCTTTCCGAAGGGCATGGCTGGCCTTCAAGCGGTCCAAGATCGCTTCGGCCAGATCCAGGGATCGACCTTCATGGCCGTAGAAATGCGCCTCGTCATCCGGCCCGAGGGTCCGGGTTCCGGGCTTGCCGACATCGTGGAGCAGGGCCGCCCAGCGAAGCCCGGGTTCTGCCGGCATGAAGCGGATCACTTCCAGCGTGTGGATCCAGACATCGTAACGATGATGCCGGTTCTGGCCGCACCCGAGCATCGGGCGCAACTCCGGCAGCCAGAGATCCATCAATCCGCTCTCGGCCAGAAGGGTTAGTCCGCGACCAGACTCCACTCCGCGCAGCAGCTTATCCAGTTCCGTGAACACCCGCTCGACGGAGACCTTGCGGGCCACCTCCAGGCGCTGGGGAATCGCGGCAAGGGTCGTGGCCTCCACCTCGAAGCCGAGCTGGGCCGCGAAACGGCAGGCCCGCAGCGGCCTCAGGCCGTCCTCGGCGAAGCGCTTCAGCGGATCGCCCACGGCCCGGATGATGCGTGCCGTCAGATCCACACGGCCACCGAAGGGATCCACCAGATCCCCGCCACCGACCGGCAGGGCCATCGCATTGATGGTGAAGTCGCGGCGCGACAGGTCCTCCACCAGATCCACCCCCAGGCGCACCGATTCGGGGTGCCGCCCGTCCAGGTAATCGCCATCGCTGCGGAAGGTGGTCACTTCCACCGGGCGATCCTCCAGAATCACGGTCACGGTGCCGTGCTGCAGGCCCGTGGGGATCACCTTCAGACCCGCGGCCCGGGCCCGGTTCATCACGACCTGTGGAAGCAGCCGGGTGGCCAGGTCCCAGTCGGTGTGCGGGCGCCCGAGCAGTTCATCCCGGATCGCGCCGCCCACCACCACCAGCTCCGCCTCCGGGCCCAGCGCCGCCTTCAGCCGGAGCAGTGGGGCCCAGGTCAATCCGCCGCCCCGGCGAGCTGCTTGAGCGCCTCGCCCTCCACCCGGCAGGTCAGCCAGGGGCGCATGATTTTCGCGCCGTGGGCTTCATAGAATTCGATGGCTGGCGTGTTCCAATCGAGCACTTGCCAGACAAAGCGGGTCCAGCCTTCCTTCACCGCCAGGGCGGCGAGATGCTGGAGGAGGGCCTTGCCGATGCCGTGGCCCCGAAAGGCCGGACGCACGAAGAGATCCTCCAGGTAGATGCCGGGCTTGCCTTCCCAGGTGCTGAAGTTCAGGAACCAGAGCGCAAACCCGGCGGACGCACCGTCCCACTCGGCCATGGTCACCTTCACCAGCGGATGCTCGGAAAAGGCGTAGCGGCGGAGGTCCGCCTCGGTGGCGACGGCCGCCGTGGGCTCGCGTTCGTACTCCGCGAGTTCCCGGATGTACTGCAGGATGAGCGGGGCATCGGTGGCGACGGCGGGACGCAGGTTCAGCATGCGTCTATCCTAACCAGATGAACCAAGACACTGCCCTGCGCCTTCATGAGGCCATGCTGCTCACCCGCCTCACCGAGGAGCGGCTGGTGAAGCTCTTCCGCCAGGGGAAGACCCTCGGCAGCATCTACCGCAGCCTCGGCCAGGAAGCCACCGCCTGCGCCACGGCCATGGCCCTCGGCCCCGACGATGTCATCGCGCCCCTGATCCGCAACCTGGGTTCCATGTTCGTCCGCGGCGTGACGCCGCTGGAGATCTTCCTCCAGTATCTGGGGCGGGCCACGGGCCCCAGCGGCGGGCGCGAGCACAACAACCACTTCGGCTCCGTGGCACGCGGCCTCATCGCCCCGACCTCCATGCTCGGGGCCCTCATTCCCGTGATGGCCGGGGTGGCCTTGTCCTTCCGGCAGAAGGGCGAACGCCGCGTGGCCATGACCTGGATCGGCGATGGCGGCAGTTCCACGGGCGCCTTCTACGAGGGGCTCAACTTCGCAGTGGTGCAGAAGCTTCCCCTCATCGTGGTGGGGGAAGCCAACGGCTACGCCTTTTCCACGCCGCCGGACCGCCAGATGGCGGGGCGGATGTCCCTCCGCTCCCAGGGAGCTTTCACCCTCACTGTGGACGGCAATGACGCCGTCGCGGTCTTTGAAGCCGCCGCCCAGGCCCGCCAGCGCTGCCTCGAAGGCAAGGGCCCGGTCTTCCTCGTCTGCGAAACCTTTCGCCGGTCCGGCCACGCCGAACACGACGACCAGCGCTACGTGGATCCCCTTCTCCTGGCCCAGTGGGCCGCCAAGGATCCCCTGCCCCGCTTCGAGGCGTGGATGGCCCACCGGGGATGGACGCTGGATCCCGGATTGGCCGGGCGGCTTGAGGCGGACTTGCTGGCCACGGCCGAGACCGCCCTGACCGCACCCTGGCCGGATCCGGCGACGCTCACCGCGGGCGTGTTCTCCGTCTGACCGGCCAGGATTCAACCTGCTCGTATCCACCCCGATAAGAAACGAAGGCGGGGTGAATCATGAATATCGGAAAGATCACGGATAGCCTGCGGATGCGGGGGAAATTCAACCTGCTCCTCGCCATCCAGGTTCTGGCCCTGGTGGTGGTGGGCGGGCTGGGGTGGATCTCGGTGAACGAGCTCCAGTCGGGGCAACGGGACGTGGCCCTGGAATTGGCGAAGACCGCCAATCTGTCCCGGGTGCTGAACGGCATGAATGTCTTCCGGACCATCCACGTCAGCATGATCGGTGGCGCCACAGACCCTGCCTACCTCACCATGCGGCAAAGTGTGATGAAAAAATATGGAGAGACCCTGGAGAAGGATCTGGCCGATGCCAAGGCACTGACCTCGGCACCGGAAGACAGGGCGATCCTGGAAGAGGCCATCCAGGCCTTCCGCCATTACGACGCCGGCTTCCCTGCATTGCTCACCCAGTCCCAGGCCGACCATTCCCCCCAGTCCGTCTCCCGGCTGTTGGAAGGAAATGTCGAGGTCATGCGCGTGGCCCGGGACCGGGTGCTGAAGCTCCAGAAAGCCTCCGAAGCGGCGGCCGACAAGGGCCTCAAGGAAGACCTCCGGCACTCTGCGACCGGCAAGGCCTGGATCATCGGTGTCGGCCTGGCCGCCATCCTCGCCGGAGCCTTCCTGAGCTCGGTCATCGGTTCCCGAGTGGGCCGGAAAGCGCAGGATATTGAAACGGTCATGGATGCGGTCGCGAAGGGAGACCTCACCAAGACCCCCGTGATCGAAGGTCGGGACGAACTGGCCCAGGTGGCGGCCGGTCTATCCCAGGTCATCCATGGCCTGCGCAACGACATCCAAGCCATCTCCCAGACCGCAGAGGGCACGGCCTCCAGTGCCACCGAGTTGGCGGCCACCACGGAACAGGTCAACCGCACCACCGAGGAACTCCGCCGCAGCACGGAACAGGAGCGCCTCGCCATGGAGCGATCCTCGGCCGCGCTGGAGCAGATGAACGCCAACATCCAGCAGGTCAAGCAGAACACGGGGCGGGCCGAGGAACTGGCCGCCCGGTCGCAGGAGGCCGGGCATCAGGGGCTCAAGGCGGTGCAGGACACCGGCCGGGCCATGGAGGCCATCGAGGAGAGTTCCTCCAAGGTGAACCGCATCATCACCGTCATCACCGACATCGCCCGGCAGACCAACCTGCTGTCCCTGAATGCGGCCATCGAGGCCGCCAAGGCGGGGACCATGGGCAAGGGCTTCGCCGTGGTGGCCGAGGAAGTGCGCAAGCTGGCCGAGCGCAGCGGCACCGCCGCCAAGGAAATCACGGCGCTCATCCAGGAAAGCACTGATCGCGTGGGGCTGGGCGCCGACTCCGTGAAGGAGGCCGCCCGCAGCCTGGAGCGCATCGAAGGGCATGTGCGGGACAACGCCGGCCAGCTGAAGGAGATCGCGAGCGCCATGGATGAGCAAGGGCGCGCCAGCGAAGAGGTGGTCCGGGCCATGACCTCCGCCACCCAGATGGTGGAGAGGAACGCCTCGGCCGCCACCCAGTTGTCCGCCACGGTCCAGGAGACCGCGCGCACCACGGAAGAACTGGCCAGCCTGGCCCAGCAACTCCAGACCCTGACTCGCCGGTTCAAATTGTAGAAGGGATCTCCATTTCTTATCTTCAGGTCTTGAATGGACGAACGGAAGGCCATGGGGAGTTCCTCAATGAGCCTGCGGCGTCTTCTGATGAACCTGTCTGTCCGGGGAAAGTTCTTTCTGCTCCTTGGGGCCCAGCTGGTGATCCTCCTTGGCGTATCCCTGCTGGGTTGGGTCAGCCTGAACAGGGGCTTGGTGACCCAGAGGGAACTGGCGCAGAGCACCCCCCGGGTGAACGCGCTGGCCCAGGCCCGCTACCGGCTCATGCTGGTCCGGGCCGAGCAGTTGGGGATCCTGGGGGGAGCGAATGCGCCCGGGTTCACGGAGAAGCGCCTCCCCAGGTTGAAGGTGCTGGAGTCTGACCTGGAAGCGTCCTTCGGGGACGTCCTGGCCCACCCTTGGTCCAAGCCTGATCAGGAAGCCCTGGACGCAGGAATCGAAAGCATGCGCAGTTACCTCCGAGCCTTCCCCGGGCTGATGAGCGTGGCCAAGGAAAGCCAGGATGCGCAGATGAAGGACGTCTACATGAAAGCGAACCTTCGCTGGGTGGAGGAGGCCAAAGAGGCCTTCAACGGCGTCACTGCGCGCCAGGTGGCTGCCAACCAGGCTCTGGTCGCACTGGCTGAATCACGCACCCGCGCCAGTCAGGTGATCATGGCCCTCGGGGTGGCGGCGGCGGCGGGACTGGGCATCGGCATCTGTCTAGCTGTCAGCAGGGCCATGCGCCAGTCCCTGGCCCAACTCGGGGGTTCGCTGTCGGCATTGGCCGAGGGGGACCTGACCCGCCGAAGCCGAGCCACCAATCTGGATGAACTGGGAGACATGGGCCGAACCCTGGACCGGGTTCTCGAGAGCCTGGGCAGCGACATTGCCCTCATCACCCAGGCCGCCGAAGGGACCGCCTCCAGCGCCACGGAACTGGCCGCGACCACCGAACAGGTGAACCACACCGCTGAGGAACTCCGCCGCAGCTCGGAACTGGAACGCCTCGCCATGGAGCGATCCTCCGCCGCCCTGGAGCAGATGAACGCCAACATCCAGCAAGTGAACCAGAGCGCCCGGCGGGCGGAGGAACTCGCCTCCCGGTCCCAGGAAGCCACCCGCCAGGGACTGAAGGCGGTGGAAGACACCGGCAGGGCCATGGAGGCCATCCAGGAGAGTTCCATCAAGGTGAGCCGCATCACCACGGTCATCACCGACATCGCCCGGCAGACCAACCTGCTGTCCCTGAATGCGGCCATCGAAGCCGCCAAGGCGGGGACCATGGGCAAGGGCTTCGCCGTGGTGGCCGAAGAAGTCCGCAAGCTCGCGGAGCGCAGTGGGGCTGCGGCCAAGGAGATCACCGCCCTTATCCAGGAGAGCGGTGAGCGCGTCGGACTTGGCACCAATGCCGTCAAGGAGGCCGCCAGGAGCCTGGAAGGCATTGAAGGGCATGTGCGGGACAATGCCAGCCAACTGAAGGAAATCGCCACCGCCATGGAAGAACAGAACCGAGCCAGCGAAGAGGTTGTGCAGGCCATGGGCTCGGCCACTCAAATGGTGGATCGCAATGCCTCCGCCACCACTCAGTTGTCCGCCACGGTCCAGGAGACCGCCCGCACGACGGAGGCGTTGGCTGGCTTAGCCCAGCAGCTTCAGAGCCTGACGCAACGGTTCAGGCTCTCATAACGACCGGATCATCCACAATGCGGCACCGGTCACGCCCCCAGGCCGATAGACTTTCCTGTTATGGGGGATACCGTGTTCGTACTCGTCCTGAATGCCGGCTCTTCGAGCCTGAAGTTCAACCTCTTCGACATGGCCAAAGAGGTTTCCATCGCCGAGGGCATGGCGGAACGGATTGGCCTGGGTGAGGCCAATCTGGCCTGCACCCTCGAAGGAGAGAAGCGCAAGGAAACGATGCCGCTGCCCAGCCACAAGGAGGCCCTGGAGGCCATCCTCGAGCGGCTCCACACCACCGTGCTGCAGGACACGCCCATCCACGCCGTGGGCCACCGGGTGGTTCATGGCGGCCCCAAGTACGGCGATTCCGTCCTGGTGACGGACGAGGTGCTCCGGGACATCGAGGCCTTCTCGATGTACGCCCCGCTGCACAACCCCGCCAACGCCATGGGCATCCGCACCGCCCAGGCGGCCTTTCCCGACGTGCCCCATGTGGCGGTCTTCGACACCGCTTTCCACCACAACATTCCCGATCATGCCCGCACCTACGGCATCCCCTACGAACTGAGCCAGAAGTACGGCATCCGCCGCTACGGCTTTCACGGCACCAGCCATGCCTTTGTGGCGGCCCGCACGGCCATCCTGGTCTGCCGGCCTCTCCGGGCCCTGAAGATCATCACCTGCCACATCGGCAATGGGACGAGCATCTGCGCCGTCCATAGCGGCAAGAGTCTGGATACCAGCATGGGCATGACCCCGCTCCAAGGCGTCATCATGGGCACCCGCTGCGGCACCATCGATCCCAGCGTGGTGGAAATGCTCATGGAATACGAACACCTCGACTACGACGGCATCACCGATCTGCTGAACAAGAAATCCGGGTTACTGGGCATTTCCGGTGTTTCTTCCGATTTCCGGGAGATCGAGCTGGCCGCTGACGCCGGAAACGACCGGGCCCGGCTGGCCCGCGACCTCCTGACCTACAACGTGCGCCAGTACATCGGCGCCTATGCCACCGTCCTGGACGGCGTGGACGCCATTTGTTTCACAGCCGGCATCGGCACCCACAGCACCTTCGTCCGGGCCAAGGTCTGCAGCAAGCTCAGCTTCCTGGGCGTGAAGTTGGATCCCGAAGCCAACCTGCACGGCACCGGGGAACGCATCATCAGCACGCCGGATTCCCGGGTGGCCGTCACCGTCGTCCCCACCAACGAAGAGTTGATGATCGCCCGGGAAACCGTGCGGTAGGCTGCTTTCCACCCCAAGAAATCGGCCCCCACCCGGGGGCCGATTTCTTGGGATGCAGGAAGGCCATTCCCCCTTGTTCGCCATGGGGGAGGCATCCATGAGGCCGGTCGCCACGAGGAAGACCACGGGCTTTTGGACGCTGAACAAGGCGGCTCCTGGTGCGGCACCGCAGCGAAAGGGAATCGTCAGTCATGGATTTCATGTGAAGAATTCTAACTTTGAACTATTTCAATAATAAAAAAGGGGATGCGTTTCATGAGGGTCCTTGCCCCGCCGAGTAGCGGGACGCCCCGGGGACGTTCCCCGGTCCCAAAGGGACGCTGGCCGACCTGGCCTGGCCGATGGCCGAATCTCCGCTGAACCGGGTTCTAAACGATTCCAGACTCTCCTCCGTAGGCTGTTCATCATCCGGCGGGTCCGGCGTCTTTCCCATCAGGGGGTTCCATGCAGAAGCGATGGGTCATCGTGGCCGTGGCCGGTGCGGCCTTGGCAGCGGGCATGTTCTTCACTCTGAAAGGCAGCGACGGCAAGGGGAAGAAGCCCGAGGCCAGCACCCCCTTCCGGTTGGGCAAGGTGCAGGCCGAGGACCTGCAGGTGAGCGTTCGCGAGGTGGGCGTGGTGGATCCCCTCACCAAGGTGGACGTGAAATCCACAGTGTCGGGCCGCATTGTCAGCCTGAGGGTCCGCGAGGGCGCGAGTGTGAAGGCCGGCGAGGTGCTGGCCGAGGTCGAGCCCGATGTGAACCAGGCGCAGACCCTCTCCGATGTGCAAGGCAGCGTCTCCCAGGCCCGAGTCAGCTTCAAGAACGCCGAGCGCGATTTCGCTCAGCAGTCGGCCCTCTTCACGGAGGGCCTCATTTCTGATCAAGTCTTCCGGTCCGCTCGGACCGCCCGCGATCTCGCGGAGGAATCATTCAAGAGTGCCCAGACCCGCTACCAGATCGTGGAGGACCGCGGCATCCCCATCAGCGGCAACGCCTCCACCCAGAAAGCCCGGGTCACCGCCCCCCTGACCGGCGTGGTGATCAAGAAGGGCGTGGAACTGGGTGACACCATCACCTCCGGCGTCAGTTCCTTCAATGCCGGGACCGTGGTATTCACCGTGGCCGACCTGAAGTCCCTCATCGTCAAGGTGAACCTCAACGAGGTGGACATCGCCAAAGTGAAGGTGGGCCAGCCCGTGCGCATCACCCTGGACGCCTATCCCCAGCGGGCCTTCACGGGCCAGGTGCGGTTCGTCGCGCCCGCCGCCGACCTGGTTGAAAAGATCAAGGTCTTCAAGGTGGAAGTGGCCCTGGATGAGCTCACCGATTCGTTCAAGACCGGCATGAGCGCCAATGTGGAGATCCTCGGCGAGAAGCGTGACAAGGCCGTGAGCGTGCCCCTCGAG
>JANXYT010000311.1 GCA_025355915.1 Holophagaceae bacterium | reverse complement strand
TGCCCGGGCAGGCGATCCCGGCCGATGGGCGCGCGAGCGCTGGGCAGGCGGAAGTGGACGAATCCATGCTGACCGGAGAACCGATGCCGGTGCCGAAGGGTCCCGGCGACCTCCTGGTGGCGGGCACCGTGGTCCACGGCTCCGCCCTGGAACTGGAAATACTGGCCGTGGGGGCCGACACCCAACTGGCGCGCATGGCGGCCCTGGTCGCCCAGGCCCAGGGTTCCAAGGCCCCGGCCCAGGATCTGGCTGATGGCATCAGCGCCGTGTTCGTGCCGGTCATCCTCGGGCTGGCCGTATTCACCTTCGCTGGCTGGTGGTGGCTGGGCGGCGGTCTGGCGCAGGCCTGGCGCCCGGCGGTGACCCTGCTCGTGATCGCGTGCCCCTGTGCGCTGGGTCTGGCTACGCCGGTTGCGGTGATGGTGGGCCTTGGCGCGGCAGCCCGGAAGGGCGTGCTCGTGCGCGATGCCGCGGCCCTGGAGGCCCTTGGGCAGGCCACCGACCTGGTGTTCGACAAGACAGGAACGCTGACCGAGGGGCGCCCGCGGTTGCGGCGCGTGGTGCCCAGCGGAGACAACCTCGAAACCGACCTGTTGCGGGTGGCCGCCAGCTTGGAACGGGATTCGGAACATCCCATCGCCCGGGGGATCCGCGCGGCCCATGGAGGAGCGCTCCTGGCGGTCGAAGGGTTCCGGTCCCATCCGGGGGGCGGCATCACGGGCCTGGTGGAGGAACGGTCCTGGCGCCTGGGAAGTGAAGCCTTCCTTGGCGTAGCCTTCCCGCCCGTGGACGAGGATGGAACGGCGGTGGGACTGGCGAACGAGGCCGGTCTTCAGGGGGTGTTCATTCTCGGAGATCAACTGCGCGAAGAAGCCGCGCGGGTGGTGGGGGATCTCAAGCGCCAGGGGCTGAAACTCCACCTGCTGACCGGGGACCGCGCTGAACCTGCCCGCATCATGGCTGAGGCGGCGGGAATCAATGAGGTGATTGCCGGCGTCCGGCCTGAAGGGAAGCTGGACCAGCTGAAGGCCTTGCAAGCTCGTGGCGCCGTGGTGGTGTTCGTGGGCGATGGTGTCAACGACGCGCCGGCCCTGGCCCAGGCGGATTGCGGCATCGCCATGGGTTCCGGAGCCGGCGAACAGGGAACCGGGGCCGCCATGGCCGCAGCCCCGCTGGTGCTGCTGCGCACGGGACTGGAACCGATCCTTGCGGCCCGAAGGCTGGCCCTGCGCACGCACCGTGTGATCCGCCAGAACCTGGCATGGGCCTTTGGCTACAACCTGGTGCTGGTGCCGCTCGCGGCCTTCGGACAGCTCGAGCGCTTCGGCGGCCCCATGCTAGCGGGCGTGGCCATGGGGCTGAGCTCGTTGACGGTGGTGCTGAATGCGCTTCGGCTCAGGCGCTAGAGATTCCTGGCCAGATCCTTCAGGTAGGCGGCGAATTCCGCGCGAAGGTCGTCCCGCTTGAGCGCGAACTCCACATTCGCCTTCAGGTAGTCCAGCTTGTTGCCCGTGTCAAAACGCTTGGCCGGGATTGGGGCAGCCACCAGCCGCTCTTCCCGGGCGAGGGCCGCCAGGGCATCGGTGAGCTGGTATTCCCCGCCCACACCGGGTTCCAGGGCGGCAAGGTGGTCGAACACCCGGGGCTCCAGCACGTACCGGCCCACCACGGCCCAGCGGCTCGGGGCCTCTGCGGCATTCGGTTTTTCGACAATGGTTGTCACATCCCACACATCATGTGGCAGCGCGGGCGCATTCACGATGCCATACCGGGAGACGTGTTCGGGGGGGACCTCCTGGACGCCGACGACGGATTTTCCGGTGGCACGGTAGGCGGCGATGAGCGCATCCAGCGCTGAATCGCGCTCGTCGAAGACATCGTCACCCAGGAGCAGGGCGAAGGGTTCATCGCCGACGGCGTGGCGGGCGCAGAGCACGGCGTGGCCGAGGCCGAGGGGTTCGCCCTGACGCACGTAGGCGAACTGGGCGAGATGGCTGATGCCCTGGATGAGGGCGAGATCCTCCTGATTCCCCCGGCGGCGGAGGGTGTCCTCCAACTCGAACGCCACATCGAAGTGATTTTCGATGGCCGCCTTCCCGCGCCCCGTCACCAATACGAGGCTCTCGATGCCCGCACGAATGGCTTCTTCCACCACGTATTGGATGACCGGCGTGTCGACAAGGGGGAGCATTTCCTTCGGTTGCGCCTTGGTGGCCGGCAGGAAGCGGGTACCCAGACCCGCGACAGGAATGACAGCCTTGCGAAGCGTCTTCATGGCCTCTCCGATGGCCCATGATGGCCGAAGGATGGGTGCTGGACGAGGCCTCGGGGCTGTTCCTGCAAATTTTCTCTTGCATCAGGGGAGGCTGGTGATAGTCTGATCGTCCTGCGCAGTTGAGGCTGCGGGGTGCTGGAGGGGGCCGGAAG
>JANXYT010000310.1 GCA_025355915.1 Holophagaceae bacterium | reverse complement strand
GCCAGATCCAGGCGGATGGGCAGGCCCAGCTGGATGTCGAGGTTCTCAAAGGGAATGCTGCTGGCGTGAGCCAGGTGCAGGGCCCGCAGGCCGGCCAGCTCCGGTGTGGGCAGGGCCGCAAGCCCGATGCGCCGGAGGTAGGCGCCCAGGTCCAGTTCACTGGACATATTGGGCTTCCCCGTGGCCGAAGGACCAATCCGCCAGATCGTTCTCCACCAGGCAGATCAGCACGTCCGCGGGACGAAGTCCGGGCTTTTCCGCCAGGTTCTCGACGATGCGGCGGTAGAGCGCCTGCTTCATCGCCACGGTGCGGCCCTGCCGCAGCGTGATCTGGATGGCCACCCACTCCCGTGTCCGCTCGATGCCCAGGTAGTGCGGATCGGCGATCAGGCCCGAGGCATGCTCGGTGAGAATGTGGAAGCGATCATGGGCGGGCACGTTCACCGTGCTTTCCAGGGCCTCCTGCACGCCGTCCGAGAGGGCCTGCTGATAAGCCTCCGTCACGCCGGCACGGTGGGAGATGCGGACGAGGGGCATGGGGCCTCCGGGAAGGCGATCATTCTAGCCCCCGAAGGCCTGCCCCGGGATCAACGACTCTGCCAGGCCGCCAGGTTGCGCTGGAGCTGTGCGGTGTGCACCTCCAGGTGCTCGGCGTAAATGCGCAGCCAGTCATCGGTGCCGTAGTTACCGCTGTGGCTGTGGCGGCCCATCCGGCCCCAGGCCTCGTCGGGCAGCCGGTTGAGCATGGCCGCCGTGTGGGCCCGGACGGTTTCCACCAGCCGCAGGGCCAGTTCGGGATCCGAGGCCTGGTAGTCAAAGCGCTGCGCCCAGGCGTTTTCGTCGTAGCCCACGATGAGCGGCTCGGCCTCCGCCAGCAGCAGCCGGATGCGGATGGCGGCGTAGGTCTCGGAATCGGCGCAGTGGACCACCACCTCATGGGCGCTCCACCGGCTCTCCCCGGGCCGCCAGGCGCGGACCTCCAGCGGCAGCTCTTCCCAGGCCTGGCGGAGCAGGGCAGGACCCTCCATGTAGCGACGAAGGAAGGATTCCCGGGTGGCGGCATCGTAGGACATGGGGCACCTCAGTCACCAGCATGGTGCCAGAGTGCAAACATTGAAGCCTCTTCTTGCGAGGGCATTGTGGTTTCATGGGAGCCACTCCCGGAGGTTCCATGTACCTCAAGACGGCCTGCCTGACGCTTTCCCTTGCGGCCTTTTCCCTGCACGCCGGTGATCGCGTCACGGGGCGCGCCTTCGCCACGCGCTCGGAGGTGGCGGCTCAGCACGGCATGGCCTGCACCAGCCAGGCGCTGGTCACGCAGATCGCCCTGGATGTGTTGAAACAGGGCGGCTCGGCCGTGGACGCGGCCATCGCGGCGGACGCGGCCCTGGGCCTCATGGAGCCCACGGGCAGCGGCATGGGGGGCGATCTCTACGCCATCGTGTGGGATGCCAAAACTCAGAAGCTGCATGGCCTCAACGCCAGCGGACGGTCGCCAAAATCCCTCACCCTCGATCACTTCAAGAAGTTGGGCCTCAAGCACATCCCCGCCCAGGGCCCCTTGCCCGTGAGTGTGCCCGGCTGCGTGGACGGCTGGTTCGAGCTGCACAAGAAGTTCGGCAAGCTCCCCATGGCCCAGGTGCTGGCCCCAGCCATCCGCTATGCCAAGGCTGGCTTTCCGGTCTCCGAACTCATCGCCTACTACTGGGGCCGCAGCGTGCCCGCCCTGGGCAAGTTTCCCGGTTTTCTGGATACCTTCACCGTGGACGGCAAGCGCGGGCCGGTGAGCGGTGAGGTCTTCCGCAATCCGCGGCTGGCCAAGACGCTGGAGCTCCTTGCCAAGGACGGTCGCGACGCCTTCTACCAGGGCGAGATCGCCCGGAAGATCGACGCCTACATGAAGGCCCAGGGCGGCTTCCTCAGCTACGAGGACCTGGCCGCCCACCACTCGGAATGGGTCGAACCCGTCAGCGTGAACTACCGCGGCTACGACGTGTGGGAGCTGCCGCCCAATGGCCAGGGCATCGCGGCGCTGCAGATGCTGAACATCCTCGAGGGCTATGATTTCTCGAAGATCCCCTTTGGCAGTCCCCGCCACGTCCACCTCTTCACCGAGGCCAAGAAGCTGGCCTTCGAGGACCGGGCCAAGTTCTACGCCGATGCGGCCTTCATGAAGGTCCCGCTCTCGTGGCTGCTGTCCAAGGACTACGCCGCCCAGCGGCGGGCCCTCATCGACGAGAACCGCGCCGCGCGCCGCCTGGAAGCAGGCCATCCGCCCCTGAAGGAAGGCGACACCGTCTACCTCACCACCGCCGATGGCGAAGGCAACATGGTGAGCCTCATCCAGAGCAACTACCGGGGCATGGGCAGCGGCATGACGCCCGGTGACCTGGGCTTCTGCCTCCAGGACCGGGGCGAGCTGTTCAACCTCGAAGAGGGCAACGCCAACACCTATGCGCCGGGCAAGCGGCCCTTCCACACCATCATCCCCGGCTTCATCACCAAAGGCGGCCAGCCCTTCCTCAGCTACGGCGTCATGGGCGGCGAGTTCCAGCCCATCGGCCACGCGCAGATCGTCATGGACCTCATCGATTTCGGCATGAATGCCCAAGAGGCCGGCGACGCGCCCCGCATGAGCCACGACGGCTCTCCCGAGCCCACGGGCGAGAAGGGCAAGCTGCCCGGCACCATCCAGCTGGAGACCGGCTTTCCCTACGAAACGGTGCGGGAATTGATGACCCGCGGCCATGGCGTGGGTTGGATGTTCGGCGGCTACGGTGGCTACCAGGCCATCCGGTGGGATCCCAAACAGAAGGTCTACTTCGGTGCTTCCGAATCGCGGAAGGATGGGCAGGCGGCAGGGTACTAGTACTAGCCTAGGTCGTCAGCAAGGCCATGGTATCGAGGCCCCAGACCAGGGGATCTTCGTAGTCCACGATCTGTTCGGTGGCATGAGCCAGATGGAGGTCCCGGGGCTGGAGCCGGATCTCCCGTCCCGTGTCATAGACCACGCGGACGATGGGCCGCAGCAAGTCCTCGCCCTGCTCGATCACCACGGCCAGACGGCCACCGGACAGGCGCACCAGGGATCCCACGGGATAGATGCCGAGGGTGCGAATGAACTGCTGCACCAGCTCGCCATCCAGATGCGATCCGCTCCATTCCAGGAGTTTCTTCAGCACTTCCGAAGGCTCCATGCCCTTGTGGTAGACGCGGTTCGAGGTGAGCGCATCGTAGACATCCACGATGGCGGCCATCCGCCCGCTCTGCGAGATCTCCGCACCAAAGATGCCTCTGGGATAGCCACTGCCATCCATTTTTTCGTGATGCTCCGACGCGATCTGGATGACCATCGCCGAGATGCCAGGGACCGCGCTGAGGAGATCCCGGCTCAACGTGGCGTGGGTCTTCATCAGGGTGAATTCCTCTTCGGTGAGGCGGCCCGGCTTGTTCAGCACCTCCGGAGGGATCTTCATCTTCCCCAGGTCGTGGAGCAATCCGCCCAGGCCTGCCTCGTGAACGGTGGCCTCATCCATGCCCAGGGCGTGGGAAAAGGACACCAGCAAGGCGCAGATGCTGACGGAATGCTGAAACGTATAGGTGTCGGCCGCTTTGATCCGGCAAAGGCTGAGGAGGGCGCCGGGATTCCGCAGCACCGAGGCGTTGATCTCCTTCACCAGCGGCCTGGCCTGGGCGACATCCACCTGTTTCCCGAGGCGCACGTCCAGGAGCAGCCCCTCCATCACGCCGGTGGCCTCGCCCAGGATGCGCTGCGCCGCGGCGGATTCCTCCTTTTGGGAGACCCGCGCCTGGGCCAGCGCCGCGCCTCCGGCAGCGGCATCCTTCAGCTGCCGCTCCAGGCCTCGCTCGATCTCCGTTTGGGTCAGGGCCCCTGGGACGTCCTCGCCCAGGTCCGTATCGATGTAGATCTCCTTCAGACCCTGGTCCTTCATCTTCTGGATCTGTCCGGGCTGCCGCAACATGAACTGCTGGCGCAGGAACCCGTGCTGGAGCCAACCGCAGTTGAGGTCGTGGATATACATTCCCACCCTGAGATCCTCGACACCCACCCGCTTGATCGCCATGCCGCCGCCGCCCTCCAAGCTCTGGATCGGCCCCGGGGCCCGGAAGGGTGAGTGTCAAACCGGCCTTTCCACGCGGCTGGCAGCCAAGCCGCCAGGAAGCGGCCTCCGCTCCAGGCCGGGTGAGATGTAGAATGAAGGCTCGGACCGCGCCCAGCGGCGCTCTCAAGGGGGTTGACCGTGCTTCAAGCCTATCGCCAACATGTCGCCGAACGCGCCGCTCTTGGCATCCCGCCCCTGCCCCTCACCGAATCTCAGACCTCTGACCTCGCGGACTTGTTGGCAAAACCTCCGGCAGGAGAAGATGCCTTCCTGGCCGACCTGCTGATTCACCGGGTGCCTGCCGGCGTGGATGACGCCGCCCGGGTGAAGGCCGCCTTCCTCACTGGCGTGGCCCATGGAAGGGAAAAGGTCGCCCTGGTGTCCCGGGAGAAGGCCACCGAGCTGCTGGGCACCATGCTCGGCGGCTTCAATGTGAAACCCCTCATCGACCTCCTGGACGATGCCGAGGTGGGCACCATCGCCGCCGAGGGCCTGAAGAAGACCCTGCTGGTCTTCGACGCCTTCGCCGAGGTGAAG
Source organism: Holophagaceae bacterium (assembly GCA_025355915.1). GTDB lineage: Bacteria > Acidobacteriota > Holophagae > Holophagales > Holophagaceae > Geothrix. Next base: position 336 of record JANXYT010000310.1, on the reverse strand, counting down.
GCCAAGGCCGATGCTGGCAACACTCACGCCAAGGGTGTGCTGACCTCCTGGGCCGAGGCCGAGTGGTTCACGAGCCGCCCCGAAGTGCCCCAAAGCCTCATTCTGACCGTCTTCAAGGTCACCGGTGAAACCAACACCGACGACCTGTCGCCCGCCCCCGACGCCTGGAGCCGGCCCGACATCCCGCTTCACGCCGTGGCCATGCTCAAGAACGCCCGTCCGGGCATCGTGCCCGATGATCCCGGCAAGGTGGGCCCCCTCAAGCAGCTGGAAACCCTCAAGGCCAAGGGCCATCTCATCGCCTACGTGGGCGATGTGGTGGGCACCGGTTCCTCC
>JANXYT010000250.1 GCA_025355915.1 Holophagaceae bacterium | reverse complement strand
GAGGAAGGGGTCATCAGCATCGGCGGGGGCGGGGGCGAGGACTATGTCACGTAGCAAGGGGTTCATCGCCGCCGCAGACCTTCAGGACACTCGCCTGGAGGCTTACCCGTACTTTCCGGTGGAGGCCACGCTGACCCATGGCTCCTTTGACGGGGGTGAGGGCTCAGTGGCATCCGACCTCAACGATGTGGAATTCTCCCAGATCCCCATCGAGCAGCGGGTTGTGGACCGGCTGCAGGATGCGGAGCGGCAGGCTCAGGACATCGCTCGCCGGGCCTACGAAGAGGGATTTGCCTCGGGAGAGGCCGAAGGGCGCACCTTCGGAGAAAGCCAGTACAAGGCCTACATTCAACGACTGGAAGAACACCTGGTCGAGCTGGCCTCCACTTCCCTGGTCTTGAGAGAGGCCCTGAACGAGGAACTGGTGGCGCTGTCCCTCGCCGTCGGCGAGCATCTCGCCGTCCAGCAGATCGAGCAGACGCCCGGGGCCGTGAAGGCGCTCATGGAGCACATCCTCGAGGAACTGCCCTTCCCCCTGCCCCGGGGGCGCCGCGATGGCGAGATGCCCGTGCAGGTCTTCCTGAATCCCGCGGACCTTGAACAACTCGGAGATCGGTTCGTGGGCCAGGCGGGCCTGGCCCTTGTGGCCGATGGCAGCCTCTCCCGCGGCAGCCTGCGCCTCGAGGCCCCCCAGGGTGTTCTCAACGCCACCCTGGAACGCCGTCGCGAAAGCCTCATGCAGGTCATCACCCGCATGAAGGACGGCGGCACGCCGTGAAGGCCATGCTCGACCTCCCTCTCCTCGCGGCCCGCATCCATGGATTGCCCAAAGGCGATTGGATGGGCAGGGTCACCAAGGTGGTCGGGCTGGTGGTGGAATCCACCGGGCCAGAATGCTCCGTGGGCGAGCAGATGCTCATCCACGGCACGGACACCACGGGAAGGCCGCGACTCATCCATGCCGAAGTGGTGGGGTTTGCCGGCCAGCGCGTGCTGCTCATGCCCATCGAAGAGACCGAAGGCATCCGGCCCGGCCTGTGGGTGGAGGGTACTGGCCACCAGTCGGAACTGCCGTTGGCGGATGCCCTGCTGGGCCGGGTGATCGACCCCCTGGGACGGCCCCTGGACGGCGGCCCTCCCATCGAAGCCACTGCCTTTCTGCCCCTCCAGGGCCCGCCGCCCAATCCCATGCGGCGAAAGCGCATCGATCAGGTCCTCTCCACCGGCGTGCGAGCCATCGATGGCCTGCTCACCCTGGGCAAGGGCCAGCGCGTGGGCATCTTTTCTGGATCGGGCGTGGGGAAGTCCACCCTGCTGGGCATGGTGGCGCGCAACACCTCCGCCGAAGTGAACGTGATCACGCTGGTGGGGGAACGGGGCCGCGAGCTCCGCGAGTTCATCGAGAACGATCTGGGCGAAGAGGGCCTTCGCCGCAGCGTGGTGGTGGTGTCCACCAGCGACCAGAGCCCCCTGCTGCGCCTGCGCTGCGCCATGGCGGGCACCACGGTGGCCGAGTACTTCATGCGCCAGGGCAAGGATGTGCTGCTGATGATGGACAGCGTCACCCGGTTCGCCATGGCCCAGCGCGAAGTGGGGCTCAGCGCCGGAGAGCCCCCCAGTTCCCGGGGCTACACGCCCTCGGTCTTCGCCCTGTTGCCGCGCCTCATGGAACGGGCTGGCACTTTCGAAGGCATGGGTTCCATCACCGGCATCTACACCGTGCTGGTGGAGGGCGACGACATGAACGAGCCCATCAGCGACGCCGTGCGCGGCATCCTGGATGGCCATGTGATCCTTTCGAGAAAACTGGGTTCGAAAAACCACTTCCCCGCCATCGACGTGCTTTCCAGTCTTTCGCGCCTCTTCAGTGCCCTGGCGCCACCGGAGCAGAAGCAGCTGGCCAGCAAGCTGCGCGACCTCATGGCCACCTACCAGGATGCGGAGGATCTCATCCAGATCGGCGCCTACACCAAGGGCTCCAGCACGGCCATCGATCAGGCCATTCAGTTCCAGCCGGCCATTCAGTCCTTTCTCCGCCAGGCGACGGCGGAGGCCTCGGACCATCACCAGGCCATGCTGGCCATGGGCCAGATCTTCGGCATCGACCTCACGCCCTTTCTGAAAGCCAATAGCTGATGGCCGCCCGGTTCCGGTTCCGCCTCGAACCCGTACGCAAGCTGCGGGAGGCGCTGGAGCGCGAAGCGGAACGCGCCCTGGCCCGCGCCCTCCAGGCCGAGCGGGACGTGCGCGCCTACCTGGAGTCCCTCGCCACGCAGCGCAACGCCATCTTCGAAGCCCGTCGCCTCGCCACGGGACAGGTCCTCGACCTGGAGCTCTGGCGCGCCGGTGAGCGGTTTCTGGTCGTGCTGGAGCGGCGCCAGCTCGAAGGCTACGAGCGCCTCCGGCTGGCCGCCGCCCAGGTCGCCGCCGCGCGAGAGACCCTGGTCCTCGCCCACCGGGACCACCTGATGCTCGTCCGTCTCAAGGAACGCCGGGCCCTCCAGCATGCGAAGGAGCAGCAGCTTCGCGAGGCCCTGGAGATGGACGAATTGGCCATCCTGCGCCACCACCGGCCAAGCGCATAGGCACGCCTAGGAGCCCCCATGAACGCCCCCCGCTACCTGCTTTGGATATCGGCCCCCATCGTGCTATCCGCCGGCGTGCTCTGGCTGTCGGCCCAGGAACCCAAGGGCGAGACCAAGTCCGCCGCCGCCGAGGGCGTGAAAGTTGCCGAGCTGGCGTCCCAACTGCAGAACCGCGAGAAGGCCATTGCCCAGAAAGAGACGGACCTGCGCCAGCTGGAGCAGCGCCTCAATACCCTCCAGATCACCCTGGACAAGGACCGTGGAGAGCTCGCGGCCCGGGAGAAGGTCGTCCAGGATGCTCTGGCGAAGCTCGAAAACCTGAAGGTCCGCCCAGTTATCGACCCCCAGATCATCCGCACCTATGAGGCCATGGAGCCCGCTGCCGGGGCCCAGGCCATGAAGGAACTCTCGGCCCAGAACATGGAGGTCGCCGTGGCCCTCCTGGCGGGCATGGCCCCCAAGAAGGCCGCCAAGCTCATGGACCAGCTGGCCCCCCTGGATGCCAAACTCGCCGGGCGCCTTTCGGAACGGGTGGGCCTATCCAAACCCAAGGATCCCGCCGCCTGAATCCTGGGACGCACTGGATTGCCTCAGGCTGCACGGACGGGTTCACCCCGGCCGTGCAGCGGGGGCCCGGGGGGACATCGCGAGCGAAGCGAGCAGGCCTCCGCCTGACGCACCCTGCCCCGCAGGGTGCTCCCGCTCCTCGCGGTGCTCGGTCGCGGAGTCGGAGCCTCCCCCCCGGATAGCGCCGGCGATTTTCTGCCCAATGGTCGCGGCACGGTCCTGGCGCTTAGAAGCCATCCGGATGATCCGGAGGCGAGGTTCCCGTGGCGCCAGCCAGCCCATCAGCCCTTCTGGCGGTCCCGGACCGTCCCGTGGCGGAACGTCCAGAGACGAAAAACCCCGATGCCTCCGATGGCCGGTTCGCCGGCCTGATGGCGCAGTTTGTACAAACCCCAGCGGCCTCCGGGACCTCCGAATCAGCTCAGGGCAGTGCCGACAAAGTGGAAAAAGAGCCACCGCAGGTGGATGCGTCCGAAGCTCAGACCCAGGCCGCATCCTTCGCTGCGGTTTCCAATCCCCCAAGCGCCCCGGTGGGACCGCCTGACCCCAAGGCTGCGGCCGACGGAACTCCCGAGGTGGTGACTGGTTTGCCCCAAGGCGCACCCACCGCCACGGCGAGGCCCATGCCAGCCTCTTCAGTGCCGGAAGGGCTCGCGTTCAAGACCCTTGTGGCGGAGACCCCGGCGCTGCCGGCCCCCGCGCCTGGCATGGCCGCACTGGAGCCCCAGGCAGGGGCAGCCACCCTTCAGGTCACCGCAGGACCCGTCGAATGGCCTGCTGGGTCCGGGGCCACTCCCCCGCCTGCATCTCTGCCGTCGGCGGAGACAGGTACCTCACCCATCGCCCTCTCCGCGTCGCTTCACGTCACCCTCCCCAGCCAACCGGAGGCCTTGGTGGCCATGCCGCCACGGACCATCTCCCAACCTGAGACTCCAGAGGCCCTGCCGACACCGGCCATCACCCAGGCAGCCCTTGCCGAACCAGGGCCCCGGACCAAAGCGTTAGCCAGGCCCGAAGGTGTGCTCGCCCCGTCCTCAGTCCCCCAGGCAGATCCGGCCCTTCCGGCGGGGAAAGTCAAGGGTGCGGCAGACATTCCACCCGCGCTGGTGGCACCGGACCCCACTCCGGCCAAGACGCCTTCACCCTTGGCGCTGCCGGTCGCCAACCAGGACGTCTCCTTCGAGGTCGGCAAGGCTGCCGCCCAGCCATCCGTCAGTCCGGAATCCGCTCCAGCGACGCCGGAGATTCTGGGGGCGAAGCCCGCTCTCTCGGCCCAAGCACCCAGCCCACGCACACCCGACGGATCACCCCTGGCGGCGCTGGGCGCCCTCTCCCGAACGGTGGAGAACGCCCCGGCAGCGACATCGGCGCCCCTCCTGGCGGCCGCACCACCCTCTGCGCCCGTGCTCCAGGTGGAAGGTGGCCTGCGCTGATGCTCAAGGGTGGCGCCCAGGAAGCCCAACTGCAGTTGCACCCCGAAGCCCTGGGCCAGGTGACGATCCACCTCAAGGTGGAGGGCGGCGAGGTCCACGCCCGTCTCTGGATCACGGAACCAGCTTCGGTTCGGGCCGTGCAGGAGGGCCGCCCGCACCTGGAGCAGGCGCTCAAGGAACAGGGGCTGCAGCTGGGCAGTTTTGATCTGCAGCAGGGCCATCGCCCCTTCCAAGAGGCCCCCTCGGCGCCCGCCTTCCGGGAACACGCCGCCCCCAAGGCGACCCCCGCCCGGCAAGAAGCACCCGCCACCCCCCCGCCATCCGTCCTGAACCCTTACCGTGTCGAGTTCTACGCATGATCGGCACACTTCCTGTTCTGTCCTGTCCTTGGAGGTCCCTATGGAAACCGGCATGATCAGCGCGACCACCGCCGCCCCCACCACCGCCAGCAAAACGGCGACTGCAAAGAATTCCCTGGATAAGGACGGCTTCCTCAAGCTGCTCGTGGCCCAGCTCAAGAACCAGGATCCGACCGGGGCCGGTCAGGATCCGAACGCCATGGTCCAGCAACTGACCAGCTTCTCGAGCCTGGAACAGGCCCAGCAGACCAACACGTTGCTGACGGGGCTCCAGGCCCAGACCTCCGGCCTGTTCCAGGCCCAGACCGCCTCTCTGGTGGGCAGGAACGTGAAGGTGGACGGTTCGGGGTTCAATCTGAAAGCCGGCTCGGCTGCCATGAACCTGGAACTGGCCGCGGCCGCGAACGTGACCGTCACCGTCAAGGACGCCAACGGAAAGGTCATCACCACTTTGCCCAAGGGCCAGCTGGCCCGAGGCATCGCCGCCCTGTCGTGGAACGGCCTGGATGCCAGTGGCAACCCCGTACCCGACGGGTCCTACAAGGTGGAAGTGACCGCCACCGGTGCCGACGGCAAGGCCGTTCCTTACAAGACCAACCTGACCATGAAGGTGGACGCCGTGACCTTCCGGGACGGTGGCATCTACCTGGCCTCCGGAGGCAATGTCTTCGCCCTGGCCGATGTCCTCGAAATCACCGCCTGAACCCGATCCCCCACCCCAGGAGAAACCCATGAGCCTCTACTCTGCCTTCTACTCCGGCCTCTCGGGGCTGTCCACCAACGCCAACGCGCTAAACGTCATCGGCAACAACCTCTCGAATATCAACACCGTCGGGTTCAAGGGTTCCGCCATGACCTTCCGCGACATCTTCAGCAGCAGCCTCGGGGGTGTCTCCACGCAGGGGAATGGCAACCCCATCCAGTTCGGCCTGGGCGTGCAGACCAACAGCGTGAGCCAGGACTTCTCCCAGTCCGCCTTCCAGGGCACGGGGAACGCCCTCGACATGGCCATCCAGGGCAACGGGTTCTTCACCTTGCAGACCTCCGATGGCCGCCAGGTCTTCAGCCGGGCCGGCAACTTCACCCGCAACAATGGTGGCTACCTGGTGGCCAGCGACGGCGCTTCCGTCATGGGCTGGAACCGGGACGCCTCCGGCGGGGTGAACACTTCGGCCACCTTGGCCCCGATCCGCATTGATACGGGCACCACCACCAGCGCCTTCGCCACCCAGAACGTGCGCATGGGCGTGAACCTCAACGCGTCCGCCGCCGCCAATGCGACGTCGACCTTGACCACGCCCATCCAGGTGTACGACAGCCAGGGGAACACCCAGACCCTCAGCGTGACCTACACCAAGACGGGCACCAACGGGTGGACCTACAGTGTCGCTGGTCCGGCGGGCTCCTCCATCAATGGCGCGGCCATCGACACACCCGCCACCGGGACGGTGGGCTTCAATGCCTCCGGAACGCTGATGAGCATCACCCCTCTCGTCCCTCCGGCCATCAATCCTGCCCTGACCATCAACTGGAACAATGGGGCCGCCCCGAGCACCATCAACCTCAACTTGATGAACCCTGACGGCAGCGCCAACATCACGCAGTTCAGCGCTGCCAGCAGCACCAACAGCAGCTTCCAGGATGGCTATGGAGCCGGCTCCCTGCGGGATTTGACGGTGGACCAGAACGGCGTCATCACGGGCACCTTCACCAATGGCCAAGTCATCGCCCTCGCCCAGGTGGCCCTTTCCAGCTTCAACAACATGAACGGCCTGGTGCAGACCGGCAACAACCACTGGGGCCAGAGCCTGGCTTCGGGCTCCCCCACCGTCGGCCTCGCCAACCAGGGCGGCCGGGGCGGCGTGCTTGGCTCCAACCTGGAACTGTCCAACGTGGATGTGGCCGGCGAGTTCACCAAGCTCATCCTGAGCCAGCGGGGTTACCAGGCGAATTCCCGCATCGTCACCACCACGGACGAGCTGCTTCAGGAAACCCTGAACCTCAAGCGT
>JANXYT010000228.1 GCA_025355915.1 Holophagaceae bacterium | reverse complement strand
GCCGGTGTCGAGCCTCTGATGAACCTCCCCTGGGTGGTCTGGGTGCGCCCGAGCCGGACGGCTCCACCTCTGGATACCATCAGCTTCCAGGACATTGAAAGCCAACTCCGGTTGGCCCTGCATCGACTTCCCGCCTGGGATACCCCATGAACAACCGCAATGTCCTCTTCTTCGTTCTCGGCAGCATGATCCTGCTGGGCGGCCAGTTCTGGCTGTCCTCGCGGTACGCCAAACCCGTTCCGAAGGCCGAGAGCCAACAACCGGCTCCCAAGGCCTCAGATACGCCGGCCCTGGCACCTGCGCCCCCCCCGCCTGTTTCCGTGGCCCAGCCCGTCACTGGCGTGAAGCCCGCTGACGCCACCGCTACCCACACCCTGGCCACCGAGGAATTGACCCTCACCTGGCAGGTGGCCACCGGCGCCCTCAAGCAGGTGATCTGGCACCAGGACAGCACCCACTTCTTCCCGAGCGCCTTCGCGGGCCTTGGCGGCCTGAAGGGGGTTGGCTTTGAAACGGTGAGGGAGGAGCGCGGTTCTGCGGGCACCTCCGTCATCTTCGAAAACACCCTCGGCGAACGCCTCAGCTACCTCGTGCCGGCCCAGGGCCACAGCCTCAAGGTCGAAGCCGTTACCCCCAGCAACGCGCCTATGGTGCTCATCGTGAACCCGACCACCGACGAGCCCGTGAAGCACCTGGGCCGCGTGTTCACCCTGACGGAAAAGAGCGTCGAGGCCGTGACCTGGGCCGACATGCTGCACGACCCCTTCTTCAGCTTCCTGGGCTCCAAGCGCAAGGTGCTGCCACCCTCGGCGGAACGGCTCGGTCTGGACGCCGGCCTCGGCAAGGACGACAAGCCTCAGCAGAATCACTATTTCTCCGCTCTCTGGAAGCTGCCCCGCATGGCGAGCCGGGATGCCTCGGGGTATGAGCTGCTGCCCCAGAACGGCCACCTGGAGGCCGCATTGTACCTTGGTCCCAAGCAGGCCGAGCCCCTCCTGGCCTTCGAAAAACCCTTCACCCAGGTCATCGATTACGGCTTCTTTGGCGCCGTGGCCCACCTGCTCTTCTGGATCCTGAAGAAGGTCCATGCCCTGGTGGGGAATTGGGGCTGGGCCATCGTGATCTTTACAGTAATCATCCGCCTGGCCACCTGGCACCTGAACACCAAGCAGACCATCTCCATGTTGCGCATGAAGGACTTCGAGCCCCACCAGAAGGCCCTCCAGGCCAGGTACGAGAAGTTCGGCAGCGACATGACCAAGAAGGCCGAGATGCAAAAAGAGCTCATGGCCCTCTACAAGAAGAACGGCCACAACCCCATGGGCGGCTGCCTACCCATGTTGCTGCAGATGCCCATCTTCCTGGCCCTCTGGTCCATGCTGAACGCCGTCTTCGAGCTGCGCCACGCGCCCTTCTTTGGCTGGATCACGGATCTGTCCGCCAAGGATCCCTACTTCATCTTCCCGGTGCTCATGGGTGCGTCGATGTTCGCCCAACAGGCCATGACGCCCGCCGTAGGGGACCCAGCCCAGCGCAAGATGATGCTGGTGCTGATGCCCGCGATGATGACCTTTTTCTTTGCCCAGAGCGCCTCGGGGCTTGTGATTTACTATTTCGTGTTCAACCTCATCGGCCTCTTTCAGACCTGGTGGGTCATGCGGTCCTACCAGCCCCAGCCCATCACCGTGTAGGAGCCCCCCATGCGGAAGACTGGCGCCACCCTGGAATCCGTGCCCGAGCTCATCGCCCGGTGGGGCGCCCACTTGGGGCTGACGCTGGAGGCGCGCTTCGCGCCCTCGGGTGACGAGGAAGCCTTTCCCAACCGGGTGGCCCTTTCCGGTCCGGATGCATCCCATCTTGGCGCCAACCGGGGCGTGGCCCTGGACGCCCTGCAGTTCCTGGTCCACGAAGCCCAGGGGGAGCGCGAGGACCAGAAATTGGCCTACCTGGACGTCAAGGGTGCCCGCCTGTTCCGCATGCAGGAGGTCATGGCCATGGGCCAGTTTGCCGCCGGGAAGGCCCGGGAACTGGGCAGCCATACCCTCGGCGCCCTGAGCGCCCGCGAGCGCCGCTGGGTGCACCTGGTGGTCAGCCGCGAAGCCGGCCTGGGCACCGAAAGCGAAGGCACCGGCACCTTCAAACCGGTGAAAGTGTTCCGGAAGTAGACGGGCACGGTGAGCTCCTCGCCCATCTGCGCCCCAGCCACCGCCCTGCTGCCCTCGGCGGTGGCGCTGGTGCGCATCTCGGGACCGGGTTTGTCTGATGTCCTCGCGCCCTTGGTGGTTCTACCGGAACCTCGGGTCGCCTCGCTCCGCACCCTGCGCTGGGGTGGCTTCCGCGAGCGGGCCCTGGTGCTGTTCTTCCCGGGACCCGCCAGCTACACGGGCGAGGATGTGGTCGAGCTGCAGATGCACGGGAACCCCCTGCTGGTGCGGCGCCTGCTGGGTCACCTGGGAACCCTGGGGGTGCGGTTGGCGGAGCCCGGCGAGTTTACCCGGCGGGCCCTGCTCAACGGCAAGCAGGAATTGCTGGAAACCGAGGCCCTGCGGGACCTGGTGGCGGCGGAGACCGACACGCAGATTCGCCTCGCCCAGGCCCGGGCCGGGGCCCAGCCCGAGTGGATCGCCGAGGCCCGCCGCACCCTGGCCCCCTGGATGGCCCGGGCCGAGGCGGCGGTGGACTATGGGGAGGAAGAAGGAATCTCGCTGAATATGAAGGACTTGGCCAGCGATTTGGCGCCGCTCTGTGCACGGTTCCACGTGGAACAAAGGCGCGCCCAGGCCGCCCGGCACCTGCGGGATGGCCTACGCCTGGCCCTGACGGGACGGCCCAACGCGGGCAAGAGCACCCTCTTCAACGCCCTGGCGGGGGAAGACCGGGCCATCGTCACCGAGATCCCCGGCACCACCCGGGATGTGCTGGAGGTGCGCTGTGAATGGCGAGGCCTTCCCCTGCGCCTCTTCGACACGGCGGGCCTCCGGGACACCGAGGACCCCCTGGAGCGGCTGGGTGTGGCCCGTGTCGGCCCCATTCTCGAGGCGGCGGACCTGATCCTGCACCTGATCCCCGCCATGGATGAGGGGAAGGATGCGGTGTTGACGCGAGCCCTGGCTCCTTTTGGGGGCAAGGTCCTGGAGATCCGCACCTTTGGGGATGTGGCCCTGGTCCCCGGCGTGGTCATCGCCGCGCACCAGGGCGACCTGGACGCCCTGGAAGGGGCCCTGAAGGACCGGCTGCTCGGTGGCCTGGGGCCGGACGCCTGCCTTGGCGCCCTGGCCACGGATAGGCAGGGGGCCCTGTTGGACGACCTGGCGCGACAGGTGGATCTCCTGATGGGGCTAGAGGCCGGATGCCCCCCGGAATTGCCGGCCTCCCTGCTCCAGGGGGCCTGGGGCCTGTTGGCCCGGCTTACGGGGGAGGACCGGGCGGAGAGCGCCCTGGACGCGCTGTTCAGTGGCTTCTGCCTGGGCAAGTAGGCCGGGCAAGCTCGAGTACACTGGGCCGGGGAGTCACGGATGAAGCCTGGGTATGAAGCGGTGATCGGTCTCGAAGTCCACGTCCAGTTGCGGACGCGGTCCAAGATGTTCTGCGCCTGCCGGAATGCCTATGGGGCCCCGCCCAATGCGCTCACCTGCCCCGTCTGCCTGGGGCTTCCCGGGGCTTTGCCCGTGCTGAACGCCCAGGCCGTAAGCATGGCCCTCTCCCTGGGGCTGGCGCTGGAGGCGAAGATCCGGCCCCAGAGCACCTTCTACCGAAAACAGTACTTCTATCCGGACCTGCCCAAGGGCTACCAGATCACCCAGGGCCCCGTGGCCATCGTGGAGGAGGGCCACCTGGACATCCCCGGGGATGCCAGGGTGCGCGGAAAGGAAGGCCCCGTCCGAATCCGCCTGGAGCGGGCCCATCTGGAGGAAGATGCCGGGAAGAGCCACCACGATCTAGAGGTGTCGGTCAGCCACGTGGACCTGAACCGCGCGGGCGTGCCGCTGCTGGAACTGGTCGGCGCCCCCGACCTGCGCAGCGCCCAGGAGGCCTCGGATTACCTGAAAGCGCTGCACCGGTTGGTGGTGGCCCTGGGCATCTGCGATGGGAACATGGAGGAGGGCAGTTTCCGCTGCGACGCCAACGTGAGTGTGCGGCGGACGGAGGATGCGGCCTTCGGCCCGCGGGTAGAGGTGAAGAACCTCAACTCGTTCCGCTTCGTGCGGCAGGCCTTGGACCATGAGCTCGATCGGCAGACCGTTCTGATGGAACGGGGTGAGCTGGTGCGGATGGAGACCCGCGGCTGGGACGCCGCCAGGGGAGAAACCCGAGGTCAGCGCACCAAGGAAGCGGCCATGGACTACCGCTACTTCCCTGAGCCGGACCTCCCCCCCTTGACGGTGAGCCCCGCCGAGGTCGAGGCCGCCCGGGCCGCCCTGCCCGAATTGCCGGAACAGCGGATCCACCGCTGGCGTGAGGCCCATGGGCTGGGCTTGGACGAGGCCCAGGCGCTGGCCCAGAACCCGGCCTTTGCGGCCTACTATGAGACCCTGGCCCGGACGAGCGGATCTGGCCGGGGGGCTGCGGCCTGGATGCTGGGGGAAGTCAGCCGCACCCTCAATGACCGCGGAATCGGCATCGAGGCTTTCCCTGTGGCGCCTGAGGTCCTCGCGGAATTGGTGGCCCTGGTGGAGGCCCGGACCCTCGCGTTTGGCACAGCCAAGGACCAGGTCTTTCCCGCCCTGCTCGGGGGTGAGGAGCGTGCCGAGACCATCGTGACCCGGTTGGGGCTGAGACAGGTGAATGACCGGGGCACCGTTGAGGCTCTTGTGACGCAGGTGCTGGCGGCGAACCCCGGGCCTGTGGCCCAGATCCGGGGCGGCAAGGAGAGCCTCAAGGGGTTCCTAGTGGGCCAGATCCTCAAAGCGGGCCAGGGCCGCCTGGATGCCAGGCTGGTGAACGAGATCCTGGATACCCTCCTAGCCAAATCCTGATCCCCACCCCATGCTGGGCCCATGCCGAACGAGATCCCCTCCGCCCTTGAGGCCTACCATCCCGGCGTGATCCATGTCTGCCAGCGCTGCGGGTGTTCGGTGGTGGATGCCGTGATCACCCCCGGGGAGCCCTTCCGCTGTGTGGATTGCCGCGGTCTGATTCCGGCCCCCGAGGATGAACTGACCCGGGCCGCCCTGGAGGACCGGGGACCCTATGACCTGCCGGACGACCGGCCCACGGTCTGGCGCCTGGTGGTGGTGATCACCTTCGCCGTGGTGGCCCTGGGCATCGTGTTCTGGAAGCACTGACCTTATCCTGGGATCCGGAGCCGACGATGCCCAAACCCTGGGGACCCACCACCACCGCCATCCACGCGGGGAAACACTTCAACCCCACCCGGGCGGTGACGACGCCCATCTTCCAGACCTCGGTGTTCCAGCTTCTGGAGAACCGCGAGGGCGCGGAATTCGCGGCGAGCATCGAGCCCCCGGCTTTCTACACCCGCTGGGGCAACCCCAACACCAGCGAGGTCGAAGCCGTGCTCGCCGAACTGGAGCGCGCCGAGCGCGCCCTGGTGACAGCCTCCGGCATGGCGGCCTTTTCGCTGGTCTTC
>JANXYT010000188.1 GCA_025355915.1 Holophagaceae bacterium | reverse complement strand
TTGGCCAGCTCGAAGGCCCGCTGGAAGCCCTGATTCAGCTCGGGGCTCAATTGCGGAGAATCAGACATCCTCGGCCTCCACCGTGAGCAAGAGGGGAAAGCCTTCCCGCTCGGCCAGCTGGCGGCCCCGCTCGGCCCGGGTCTCCGCCACGTCGCGGGTGTAGGTTCCCGCCACGCCCACGCCAGCCTTGTGCACCGCCAGCATGATGGCCGTGGCCTCGATTTCCGACTTGCGGAAGACCGTCTTCAGCAGCCACACCACGAATTCCTGGGTGGTGTAGTCGTCGTTATGCAGTAGCACCTTCCACAGGCCGGGCTCACGCACCTTCGCGCGCTTGCGGGTGAGGACCTGACCCTCCTCCTTCACCTGCCTGGCCATGGGGAACGCCTCCGGGGCCCTAGGATAGCGGGTGCTGGAGGGGGAAGAGCGGGTGCTGCCCCTAATCGTTCGCCGAGGCCTTGGCGCGGGGGGTCGGCCTGCCGGAAAGCGTCCACACCCAGTCACCCTCGGTGAGGGCATTTTGACCCTGGCCGACGGTGCCACCGTCGTCGAGGCCATTCCACCCAAGGCTGTAGAGAAGGTAGCCACCTTCAGGAGTGCGGCGGTACACCAGCGGCTGCCCGCCAATCACGTCCGCAGGCAGCGGGGTGCCCAGCTCGGCCAGACGCTCCGGGTAGGTGCCTTTGACGCGATGGTACCGCTCCAGCGCGCAGGCCGTGGCGGCCTGCAGAAAATCCACCTGGAACCTGGCGGCCCGGATGTTCTGGGCGGCGAGGGCCGGCGGAAGACTCGTCACCAGGAAGGAGTACGGGCTGTACTGTGACTGCTGGAATCGTTTCAGGGCCGCATCTTGGCGCCGGGCGTCCACCAGATGCGCCTTCCCATCCAGCGGGTCGGAAACCGATTCCTTCAAGACCCGGGCTCCCCGAACGGCATTCTGCAGAAACCAGCCACGGGGAATGACCAACCACCGGAGGACGAGGGTCGGTCGACCGGGGGCTATCGAATCACCCTTGAAGAGCCCTTTGTAGGGCTCCAGGGACCAGATGGAGGATCCATTAACCCACCGGGATTGGCTTCCCTGGAACACCCGCTCGGCCTTCCAGGAGCGGTCCAGGGCAGTCAGGAAATTCACCCGGGCCAGCATCCCCTGCAACTCGTCCAGTTGGGCAACGCTCCATGCGTGGCGGTCGAGTCCTTCCCAAAGGGGCTGGACTGCCATGCTGGCGTAGGCCATGCGCAGGAGCTGACACAACAAGATCGGCTCCTTTTCAAAATGCTGGACAAGGCGCAGCAGGGTCATCACATCCTGGAAGGCCGCCTCGGTTTGTCCATTTTTCAAGGCAACCAGGGCCCGCAACTGCAGGATCCGCCCCGCGGCCCTGAAGCCCACCAGATTTGGGACGACCGCGTCCGGGTAGGCCGAGTAGTCGATGTTCAACCGACAGGCAGGCCGCTGAGCCGCTCGCGCGATCTCGTCGAGGGAATCCCCGTAGGCCTCCAGTCCCTTTTTCAATTCCGTATTCGGGAATGCGGCCCGGTAGGCCTCCAGATCCACGTGCTGACCCCGCCGCCAATCTGCGCCCTGACTGGTAGGCCAATTGGCCGGAAGCACCATCAGGGGTTGGGGCCCCTTAACAGAGGCGGCCACGCGGGGAACCGCCGCGAAGTTGTCCCCATCGGGAACCGGGGGCGGCGCAAAGCCAGCCAGGCTGGGCGGCTGGCCCGAGGCGGTCTCTTCCGCCTGCCAGGCCCTCCAGGCGCGGTTCCCCCGCCAGTTCTCCATCAGGTGGAACAGCACGAGCAGTAACAGAAGGCTGGCAGTGGCGTACAGCGTGCGTCGTGGAAGGATTTTCATGACGGCTCCGAAAACGAATTGGTCTTCCCTGCATACCCGGCCCCGTGGAATGGGTTACAGGGCCAGGCCTTCCAAGTGCGCCTGGGCCCGGCGGGCAACCTCGGGCGTGGTTCCGGGGGTGCGGAGCAGGGTCCTCAAAGCATCCAGGGCCCGCTGCTCCCGTAGGCTGCCCAGCAGGTCCACCAAGGCCACCTGGACCCGCGGCGACGTCTTCGGCCG
>JANXYT010000428.1 GCA_025355915.1 Holophagaceae bacterium | reverse complement strand
GATCGGCACTTGCGGGGGGAGTGATCAGGGGCGTCACGAAGTAGTAGCTGGCGCCATTGTCACCACTGGTACCGCCGCCGGTGGTCCCCAGCCCCGATGTGAAACCGCTCCAGTTGGTCTGATCTACCACCGGGCTGGTGGTGGAGCGCTGGATCGAGTTGTAGACGTACGAACTCATGGACACAGCGTTGGTCCCGGTCACGGCCTGCGCCCAAGCCACGCCGAAGCCATCGCCGCCCCGGACCTGGTTGAAGGTGGACGTCAACCCGCTCCGGATGCGGGTGCCGTTGTCCTGCAGGCCCACCAATGCGCTGCCGGCCAGGCCTGGGTTGGCGGCCAGGGTGTAAATCAGGTGGTTCACCAGGCCCTTGTTCTTGGTGTCGTCCCAGGTGCTGCCGCCATCGGTGCTGGTGAAGATACCCCCATCGGTGCCGAAGTACAACCGGGGCGTGCCGCCAAAATTCGAGTAGGCCGCGCAGTGGAAGTCGGCATGGATGTAGGGGAGGGAGTACTGCGCCAGCCAATTGCTGGTGAGGGTCCAGGTGGTGCCGCCATTGGTGGTTTTGGCGGAGGCCAGCTGGCCGCCCAGGTACACCGTGTTCCGGGCGCCATCGGCGGGATCCACCAGGAGCATGTGGTTGTACCAGGGCTGATCGGCCATCAGATCCATGGTGGGGTTATCAGTGTTCGCGGCAGTCGCGTTGGTCGGGATCTTGCTGGTGATGGCGAGGGCCGTCCACGTCATTCCGCCGTCCGGGGACCGGAAGAGGTCCAACTGAGCAACGTTGTTGGTATTCGCCGCGAAAGCGTAGACCACCGAATCGCCCGGCAGGCCAATCCCCAGGGTGATGCGCCCGGCCGCCGAGAAGGCTGTCGTCGAGACAGCTGTCCAGGTGGCGCCCTGATCCGTGCTGAGGTAGAGTGCGCCGGAAGTGGTGGCAGTTGTGCCACTGGTCGTGGTGGCGGTCGTGGTGGCCAACCAGCCGGCGCTGGTCTTCGCAAGGCTCCAGACCTTCACCGTCGCTGGGATGGAGGCCACGAGGGTGTAGCTGCCGCCTGCATTGGCGGAGCGGTAAAGGCCGGTGTTGGTGCCCACTAGAACGACGTCCGAGGGCTGGCTGGTGTCCACCTTGAGGTCGTAGATCTTGCTGGCGGTACCGAGCTGGATCGAGGCCGATCAGCTGCTACCGCCATTGGTGGACTTGACCATGAAGCCCCCGATGCCGGAGTCGAAGGGATCACCGGCGCCCACGTAGAGGGTGTTGGTGCTGCTTCCGAAGGCCGCGGAACCGGACAGGTTGCTGCCGATGAAGTCGGTGAGCGGCGTCCAGGTGCAGGTGGTCAGGAAGTTCGTGGTCTTCCACAGACCGCCGCCGCTGGCCAGCACATAGACCGTGTTGCCCGAGGCATCCGCCGTATCGGGGAGGATCGCGCGCAGGCGACCGCTGTCCACCTTGGTGAGCTGGAGACCGTTCTGAGTGAAGGCGGAGGTGGTGGGGCCGAGGTTGGTCCAAGCGGTGCCACCCACCGCTACGGGCATCTCCGGGCCGCCGGAGACGCGGAAGAGGCTGGGGTATTTGGTCCGTTCTTTCTCGGCCTCGTGCAGCAGGTGCTGGGCGAAGTCGGGCCCCAGGTCGCCACCCATGCGCTCACGGAACCACTCGAGCCGGCCCCAGGCCTCGTCAATCACCTTGGTGTCGTCGCCCCGGGTGAAGCGCTTGTAGTTGATCTGGTATTGGCCCTTGTAGGCATCATCCTGGGCCGCCAGCGGCAGGGCCAGGACAAGGGCGAGGGCGCTGAGAAGGCGAGTCGACGAGATGCCCATGGTGGCTCCGGACGTGATCCCGCGAGGAGATGGAGAGGGTTCTTTGCCTCGGGGGATCCACGACTATATCCCCCCTCTGCAGTTGAAGAGCCTGACGATTTCTTAACCTGACTGTGGGGATGACTTCCCTCTAGATCTTTGGCTGCCCGTCCCGATCCCGGCAAGTCTGGCCTGGGAAAGACCTAGTGCCTGGCGGATGCTTTCGTTGACCGTCGGTGCTGGCCCCTCTACGCTTAAAGGTTTGGGTCTGCCGCCACCGTGATCGCCCTCCGTCCTGACAATCCGCTCATCGTCCAAAGCGACCGCACGCTGCTGCTGGAGGTGGCGCATCCGGCGTTCGAGCAGGTGCGGGACGAGTTGGCGCGGTTCGCGGAGCTGGTGAAAAGTCCTGAGCACATCCACACCTACCGCATCACGCCGCTCAGCTTATGGAATGCCTCGGCCTCGGGCGTGGCTTGCTCGGAGATGATCGAGACCCTGAACACCTGGTCGAAATACCCGGTGCCCCAGAACCTGTTGCAGGAGATCGAGGACCACGGCACGCGCTATGGCAAGCTTCGCCTGGTGGCCAAGGGCGACCGTCTGGCCCTGGAAATGAACGACCGGGGCCTCTTCTGGGAGCTGGAGAACCAGAAGTCCCTGCAGGGCCTGCTGGCGGAACCCTACCCGGACGAAACGGGCATCTACCTGAACACCGGCATGCGCGGTGAGGTGAAGCTGCAGCTCATCCGCCTGGGCCATCCCGTGCAGGACATGGCCGGCTACAAACCCGGCCACCCCTTGGCCTTCGAGCTGGCACCCACCACCAAGCAGAACGGCAAGCCCTTCGGCCTCCGCCCCTACCAGCAGGCGGCCGTGGATGTCTTCCACGCGGGCGGTGGACCCGATGGCGGCGCCGGGGTGCTGGTCCTGCCCTGCGGAGCCGGCAAGACCGTCATCGGCATCGGCTGCATGGGCAGTTTGCAAACGCACACGCTGGTGCTCACCACCAATGGCACGGCCGTAAAGCAGTGGAAGCAGGAGCTGCTGGACAAGACGACCCTCACTGAGGACCAGGTGGGCCTCTACACCGGCGATACCAAAGAGATCAAGCCCGTCACCATCGCCACCTACCAGATCCTCACCTACCGCCGGAGCAAGACCGGCCCCTTCGAGCACTTCAAGCTCTTCGAGGCCTCCAACTGGGGTCTGGTGATCTATGACGAAGTGCACATGCTGCCGGCGCCGGTGTTCCGGGCCGTGGCGGAGCTGCAGGCCAAGCGGCGGTTGGGCCTCACGGCCACCCTGGTGCGCGAGGACGGCAAGGAGGAGGACGTCTTCAGCCTCATCGGCCCCAAGCGGGTGGATGTGCCCTGGAAGATGCTGGAGAAGGACGGCTTCATCGCCACGGCCCACTGCCTCGAGATCAGAGTCCCGCTGCCCACGGACGAGCGCATGGAGTACGCGGTGGCGGACCAGCGCCTTCGCTTC
>JANXYT010000163.1 GCA_025355915.1 Holophagaceae bacterium | reverse complement strand
CTGAAGTCCAGCGAGGCCCTGGCCGAGGGCATCATCAATGGCCTCCGGGACAGCTTCATGGAGAATGCCCTCACGAAGTTCGCTGGCCTGCTGGCCAAGCCGGCCATGAAGAGCTTCAAAAGGAAGCTCGACTACGCGGAGTACGGCGGCGCACCCCTTCTGGGCGTGAAGGGCGTGAGCATCATCGGCCATGGCCGCAGCGATGCCAAGGCCGTGCGCAACGCCATCCGCGCCGCCCTACGGGCCGCAGAACACCGCCTCCACGAGCGCATCCAGGAGCGCGTGGCGTTGCTGCTGCCGCAGGACTGAACTCAGTCAAACAAAGAAAAAGGATCTACCACCAAGACACCAAGGCACCAAGAAAAGCAAAATGCTGTTCTTGAGCAGTTCTTTGGTGTCTTGGTGTCTTGGTGGTGAGTTTTTTTGCGTTTCTTTGGAGGTCCTCATGGGCAAGGTCGCGTGGCTGTTTCCGGGTCAGGGTTCCCAGGCGGTGGGCATGGGTGTGGCTCTGGCTGAGGCCGAGCCCGCTGCGCGAGCCCTGCTTCAGGAAGCCGATGCGGCCCTGGGCTTTCCCCTGTCCAAACTGATGGCGGACGGGCCCGAAGAGACGCTGAAACTCACCGAGCATACCCAGCCCGCCATCCTCACCCACAGCACCATGGTGGTGCGGGCCTGGGGGCACCGTCTGCCGAAACCCGACTTCGCGGCGGGGCATTCCCTGGGCGAATACAGCGCCCTGGTGGCCCTGGGGGCATTGACCTTCCAGGATGCCGTGCGCACCGTGCGTGAGCGTGGCCGCGCCATGCAGGCGGCCGTGCCCGTGGGCGTGGGCGCCATGGCCGCCCTGCTGGGCATGAGCCTCGCAGACGTGGAGGCCAGCTGCGCCGAGGCCGCCGCCTCGACGGGCAAAGTCGTGGTGCCCGCGAACTTCAACGGCCCAGGCCAGATCGTCATCGCCGGTCACGTTGAGGCCGTGGAGGCGGCCATGGAGGCTGCCAAGACCCGGGGTGGACGCAAGGCCCTGAGGCTCCCCGTGAGCGCGCCGTTCCATTCTCCCCTCATGGAGCCCGCCAAGGCGCGCATGGAGCCCCTCCTGCGCGGTTTGGCCTTCATGCCGCCCCTGTGCCCCCTGGTGAACAACGTGGACGCCGGGGCCGTATCAGACCCTGAGGCGTTGCGCGAGGGTCTTGTGCGCCAGATCCCGGGTGCCGTGCGCTGGCAGGCCACCATGGAATTGTTGCTGGACCAGGGGGTCAGGGTCTTTATCGAATTGGGCCCCGGCAAAGTGCTGGCGGGCCTGGTGAAGCGGCAGGCCAAAGAGCGGGGCCAGGAGGTATCCGCCATCAGCTTGGGCATGCCGGAAGATCTGGCTCAGCTTGGCTGACATCCCACTGGGAGCCTTCTCTTCATGGGAAGGTGTGATGAAAAGCAACGGCCTGAAGGGCTAGGGTAAAGAGAACGCCACGACCGTGATTTTCGTGTGCGGGATGTAGGGCTGCGTGCACCTGGCTGGCCATCCCGCATCCACTCCCCACCCGGAGGTGCTCATGCGCAAGGATCTTGTCTTCGGAATGGCCGGATCGGGGGGTGACGGCATCGTCTCCGCCGGGGACTCGCTGCTCCAAGCCGCTGCGGCCGAGGGCTACCACGGCGTGATGACCAAGAGTTTCGGTTCGCAGATCCGCGGCGGTGAGTCCTCTTGCCGGGTCCGCATCAGCACTGAGCTTATCCTGAATCCTGGCGGCAACCTGGATGTGGCCGTGGCCCTGAACTGGGAGGATTTCCTCAAGTTCGGCGCCGAGCTGCCCGTCGCGGGCACCACCGTGGTGATCTACGAAGCTGCCACAAACATCAAGGAGAGCGAAATTCCGCTCGTGGGCGTGACGCCCTTGCAGGTGATCGCCGTGCCCATCGCCGCGATGGCCAAGGAAACCGCTGGGACCGAGCGTGCCAAGAACACCGTGGTGCTGGGGCTCATCGCCGGCTGGTTCGGCATCGGCGCCGTGGCCGTGATGAAGGGCATCCGGAAGAAGCTGGCCAAGAAGGGCGAGGAACTGGTCGAAGCCAACCAGCGCGCCTTCGACGCAGGCCGGGCCTTCGCCATGGAGCACCCGCTCAAGACCAGCATGAACGTCGTCCCCTCGGAGTCCAAGGGCGCCGTGAAGCTGATCACCGATGGCAACGACATGTGCGCGGCGGCGGCCATCTTCGCAGGCTGCCAGTTCTTTGGCGGCTACCCCATCACGCCCTCCACCGAAATCATGCAGTTCTTCACGGACCATGTCTGGAAGTACGGCGGCTCCGTGCTGCAGGCCGAGGACGAGATTGCGGGCATCGGCGCGGCCGTGGGCGCCTCCTTCGCGGGGAAAAAAGCCATGACCGCCACCAGTGGCCCTGGCCTCTCCCTGAAGGGCGAAATGATGGGCCTGGCGAGCATCGCCGAGCTGCCCCTGGTGATTGTGGATGTCCAGCGCGGCGGCCCCTCCACGGGCCTGCCCACCAAGACCGAGCAATCGGACCTCTTCGCGGCGGTCTTC
>JANXYT010000148.1 GCA_025355915.1 Holophagaceae bacterium | reverse complement strand
CACAGCAGAGGAGGCTGAGAGCGCAGAGAAAGTCATCATCCGCAGTCAATCTCCCCGATTTCCGCCCCTCCGCGTGAGTTTCCCTTCCTGTATTTCACCCGCAGGGATAACAGGGGGCGCTGAGATCGCGGAGCATTCAACACCGACCATAGGAAACTCAAAGCCGAAAACGAACTCGGATCGGCGTCATGCTTTTCGAAACCCGTCCACGACTTGTCCCTTGGTTCACCGTTGGTATAACAAGACCAGATGGTAACAAGGTAGGTGGTCGATAAAAAACAAGCACCACACAAGAGTGGCGCGAGTCTTCCTTGGTGGCCCCGGTGGGGTTCGAACCCACGACCAAGCGGTTATGAGCCGCCAGCTCTGACCGCTGAGCTACAGGGCCGGAGCCAGTGTAGCAAAATGGATCACGCTTGCCGGATCACAGCTCGCGGATGGATCGCCCTCCCACCGCGAAATCCAGCAGTCGGAGCATGCGGTCGGCAAGGGTCGGCAGGTCCCTGGACTCCAACAGGAACTGGCGTTCGGTGGGCTCGAAATCCAACGCCATGGCCAAGGTGTTCAACCGCCCAGCCTCCTCCAGCGGAAGATCGAGAAGTTCCTTCAGCTGGGACTCGATGCCCTCGGCGGCGGCGTAAGCGTGAAGCGATTCCATCAGCTGGTGCCGATGAGGCCCGGGCCAGAGCATGGATGCATCGAAGGGTACGGCTTCTGTGAGAGCCTGACGGAAGGGCTTTCCTGGCTTCTCCTCCAGGATTCGCACGGCTTCCTTGCCCTGGAGGAGCAGGTTCCAACGGCCAGCGGTGAGAGGCTCTGCGTGGACGACCTCAGCCAGGCACCCGATCTCGAAGATGGGAGCCGCCTCTCCGAGCGTGCCCGGATCCGGGTTCTCCCGCATGAGCGTCAAAACCAGGTGGTGGTGGGAATTGAGAACTTCCACCGTCAGCTCCTGGTATCTAGGCTCGAAGATATGGAGCGGTAGAAAGGTCTGCGGAAAGAGCACGACCTGGGGCAGGGGGAAGAGGGGGAGAATGGCTGGTAGCATGGACACCTTACTCACCACCGCATCGGAGTCGAAACAGTGAAGGATAAGAACCAGGGCACAGGGGCGCTGGAGGTCGGAAATGCCGTCCTGGACGCAGCCCAAGGGGCCATCAGTGAACTGAGGAAAACCTGGGACGCACCAAAAGTTGATGCCTGGGTCGGCATGGTCATGGGCAGAAGTGGGCGCGTGGTGCTGACAGGCATGGGCAAGTCGGGTCTCGTCGCGCAAAAAATTGCGGCCACCCTCGCCTCCACCGGTTGCCCGAGCTTCTTTCTCCATCCTGCCGAAGCCCTGCATGGGGACCTCGGCATGGTCACCCCGGAAGATTCCATCCTGGCCCTTTCGAACAGCGGCGAGAGTGAAGAGCTGGTCCGGCTGCTTCCGAGCCTGCTCCGCTTGGGAATTCCCCTCGCAGCCATCACCTCCAGGCCCGAGAGCAGTTTGGGAGGCGCCGCCGATTGGACCTTCAGCTACCGGCTTCCTCAAGGCGAGGGTTGCCCACTGGAACTAGCCCCCATGGCCAGCACCACCCTCCAGCTGGTCTGGGGTGACCTCCTTGCCGGCAGCCTGATGGCCCGGAGAGGGTTCACCCGGGATCTGTTCGCCTTGAATCACCCAGCTGGAAGTCTTGGCGCCAAGCTAGTGAAAGTAAAAGCATTGATGCATGACAAGTGGCCGATTGTTCCACCCGGCGCCTCCCTCACGGAAGCCTTGAAGGTGATGACCGAAGGACGGCTGGGCATGACGAGCGTCATGGAGGGTCCCGTGCTGGTCGGAGTCATCACGGATGGAGATATCCGGCGGGCCCTCGAACGAGCCGAACGGGAGGGAAGCAATCCCCTCGGACTCTCCGCCACCGGGATCATGTCCCGGCATCCCGCCACCATCGAGGAGGACGTGCTGGCCCTGCAAGCGGCCGGGGACATGGAGGCTCGGAAGATCACCTTTCTCATCGTGACTCGAAAGGGCGTTCCATGTGGCGTGGTCCACATTCACGATCTGTTGGCATCCAAGGTCTTATGATGCAGTTTGTTCGATTGTAGCTGAATATTAAGGTTACATAATATACATTATCGAAAGTTAAATCTGACCCCATGTGCCCCCCATGTTGACCCGCTACATCCTCCGACGCTGGGCAACCCCCTTTCTGGGCGCCCTGCTGTTCTATGGGTTCCTCCTGCTTTCCTGGGAAATGGTGGCCATCTCTAAGGAGATCTTTTCGCAGGGCGCTCCCCTTCGCTGGCTGGTTCCCTTGCTGCTGACCTCCTTGCCTGAGAACCTTGGGCTGGTACTGCCCATGGCGGCTGTATTGGGCGGTTTTCTGGGCACACAGCAGCTGATGGAAGGGTCTGAACTCGTCGCCGCCCAGGGGCTTGGCGCGGGCCGTCGGACCTGGACAGCCCCCTGGTTTCTCATGGCCTCTCTGCTGGTTCTGGTCGCCACCCTCAATGCCCACGTCCTCGTTCCCATGTCTGTCCGAATCCGGCAGACGGTCCATGCCCGAATGGCCGAGGATGCCAAGGCACGATTCCTG
>JANXYT010000110.1 GCA_025355915.1 Holophagaceae bacterium | reverse complement strand
TGCGGAAGCTGAGGCCATCGCCGCCATCGAAGCGGCCGTGGCGCAGAACCCCGACGACATCGCCTGCCTCATCGTGGAGCCCATCCAGGGTGAGGGGGGCGACAACCACTTCCGTGGCGAGTTCCTGCGCAAGCTGCGCGTCCTGGCGGACCGTCATGAATTCCTGCTGATCTTCGACGAAGTGCAAACGGGCTTCGGTGCCACGGGCAAGTGGTGGGCGCACCAGTGGTTCGACGTGCAGCCCGATATCATCGCCTTCGGCAAGAAGAGTCAGACCTGTGGCATCGCTGCGGGCCGGCGCCTCGATGAAGTGGACGGCGTGTTCAAGGTACCCAGCCGCATCAACAGCACCTGGGGCGGCAACCTGGTGGACATGGTCCGCGGCACACGCATCATCGACGTGATCCGCGAGGAGAACTTGCTGGAGCACGGTGTGATGCAGGGTGAGCGCCTGCTGAAAGGCCTGCAGGAGATCCACCAGGATTTCCCGGAGTTCACCTCGAATCCCCGCGGCCGCGGCCTCTTCTGCGCGCTGGACATCGCCACGCCGGAGCTGCGCAACGCCGTGGTGGCCAAGGGCCATGAGCTGGGCATGATGATTCTTTCCACGGGCATGAATGGCCTGCGCTTCCGCCCCGCCATGAACCTCCGCACGGAGGATCTGGACCTGGGCGTGGAGCTGCTGCGTAAGGCCGTGGCCGAAGTGGCGGCGAACGCGTCTACCCTGGTGGGATGAAGATCGAACTCTACTGTGATGGTGCATGTCTAGGTAATCCCGGCCCCGGTGGGTGGGGGTACCTGCTGAGGGTGCATCTGGCCACAGGCATCCAGGAGAAAGAGGGATCAGGCCCAGAGGCCGACACCACCAACAACCGCATGGAGCTCATGGCAGCCATTCGCGGCCTAGAGGTGCTCAGCAAGCCCTGCCAGGTCCTGCTGCAGAGCGACAGCCAGTACGTGGTCAAGGGCATCACCACCTGGCTGAAGGACTGGAAGCGGCGGGGCTGGAAGAAGGCCGATGGCAAGCCTGTGCTGAATGCGGACCTGTGGCAGGCCCTGGACACGCAGCTGGCCCGGCACCAGGTGGAGGCGCGTTGGGTGAAGGGCCACGCGGGCCACGCGGAAAACGAGCGAGTGGACCGGCTGGCCAACGAGGCGGCGCAGCGGGCATGAAACGGGCCCCTTCACAGGGCCCGTTCGAGGAAGACACTTCGGCTCAGCGCCGCTTCTGGAACTTGTAGACGATCTCCGGGGTCCAGCCACGAACCGGCTTGCCGTCGCGCGAGGCAGGGCTGTAGCTGGATTTGTTGGCGGCTTCGATGGCGGCCTCGTCGAACCCGTAAGCGCCTGCTACGCCTTCGATCACGGACACCTTCAGGGGTTGGCCCTGTTCGCTGACGAAGACCTTCAGCCGGACGAGGTGATCCATGTTCGTCCCCCAGCGCAACTGGGTCGCGCGGAGCGGGAAGGCTGGAGCCACCTGATTCACCACATGGGCCGGCTCACTGGACGGCGCCGCGGAAGGAGCCGACTGGGCCGCAGTGGGCGCCGCAGGCGTGGGCACAGGCACTTGCCTGGGCGCTTCCTGCATGGGCTGGGGTTTGGGAATCTCCTGGACGGGCGGCGGCGGAAGCACTGCGACCTTGGTTTCGGCGGCCTTCTTCTGCTCGACCACCTTCTGTTCGGCCGCTTTCTGCTCGGCCAGCTTCTGCTCGGCCAATTTCTGCTGGCGTTCCACCTCCAGCTTGCGCTGCTGGGATTCCTCCAGCTGCTTCTGAAGTTTGGCCTTTTCCTCGACCGACTTGGTTTCACTCAACTGCTTTTGCAGCTGCGCGGTCTTGTCGGACTCGACCTTGGCCTTGGCGTCGAGATCGGCCTTCTGCTTCTCCATTTCCGCCTTGATCTGCTTGAACTCCAGCAGCTGCGCCTGGATGGCCGGATCCACCTTGGTGCGTCCGAAGAAGATGTAGCCCAGGCCGAGGATCACCACGGCGGCGAGACCGCCACCGATGAGCAAGGTGGAGTTCTTCTGGCTCACCTGGGCCTCGGCGAGGCCATCGATGTGCTCGACGCGCGTGGCGCCACTGCGCATGGTTTCACCCGCGGCGGTGTAGGCAAGGTAGTTGTCGCCCTGCTCGGCCTTCATGGCCATGGCGTCCCGATCGTTCTCCTCCCGGAACAGCGTGTGCATGAAGAAGGCCATGTTGAAGGTGGTCGGGCTGTACTCACCATCGTAAAGGACGCGTTCCAGCTCGGTGCTGAACGCTTCCACCGTGGCGAAGGACTGTCGGCCGAGCAGCAGCCGGCCGAGGAAGGCGCGGATCTCCGCCGACAGGGGTGCATCCTCCTGAGCGGCCTTGAGGGTGGCCTGATCCAGCACCGATTGGAGGTCGCCCCCCACCGGCAGGCGCTCGAACGTGAGCAGCTCGTAGAGCACAGCGCCCAGGGCGAAGAGATCCTGCTGGAGCGCGTCATTCGCGGGCCCCTGGAGGTAGGACGCCAGTTTGTGCTTCGCGGAGGGCGCCTTGGCCAGCATGCTCTTGGCGAGCGAGGCATAGGGCGCGTCCACGAGCTGGGTGGCGCCCTCGAAACTCACCCACACACTGTGGGGGCTGAGCACGCCGTGGCTGACCCCCTTGGCCTGCAACTGCACGATGCCCTGGGCCACGCCCTGGATCACCGTGAGGGCATGGTCGACCCCAAAGGGAATCTGTTCTTGCTTCGCTTTGTCGATGAGCTGGGCAAGGCTGCGGCCCGGCACGTAGTCCCAGGCGACATGAGGCGTCTTGCCACTTTCGATGCGGTAGCCCAACCCGAAAATGCGGGCGCCGCCCAATAAGGGCACCACGCGGCCGGCCTCGGCCAGCCGGGCGTTCATGCCCGCCTGGAACATCTCCTCCGAGAAGGTCCGGACCAGCACATGGCGGTCGAAGCTGTTGCCGACGATGACGACCGCGCGATGCACGGCGCCGAAGGGATCGCTGGCCAGCTCGGAGGCCAGCAGGTAAGACCCGAGGCGGGTATAGGTGCCCATGTCCATCTCCAAAGGGATGCTTGGAAAGATAGCCCGAAAGTCGTCATTCGCCTAGCGCATCGACCGGGGCCGGGAGGCGTGTTAAGACCGTCGTCACTATCCGGCAGGGATTTCCCACTGATCGCCCGCGGCCCGCCAGATCAGGATCCAGAGGTTGGCGGTGGCGTGAACGCCGTTGGAGAAAGCCAGTTGCATATGGGCAAAGGGAAGGGACAGGTCGTCCCAGGGCCCAAGGCGACGGCCGGTGCCTTCATCGAAGTGTTCCCGCAGGCGCCGGTTGCGTTCCTGTTTGACGGCCATGAACCGCCGGAGGGGGAGTCCGGGATCCAGGCTCCCCGTGGCGGCCCAATAGGGTTCCTGGGTCACCAGCAGGTGGGCGAATTTCTCGTCGGCATAGGCTTCGAAGCTTTCCCGCAGCGGGCTCATGCCTTCCATGGCCGAAGGGTCCGTCAGCAGCTGAACCTGGTGGGCCAGCACGCCCAGATCCCGGACGATCTCCTCGGGCCGGCGGTGCTCGTCGCTGAGGCGGAGCAGGGTGCGGATCTGGGCCTCGATCTGTTCCACGGTGGGGGGCTGATCGTTGCCCACGCCTCGAGCGCCCTCGAGCAGGACCTGCGGATGGGCCCGCAGCAGGGCTGCCATGCGCCGAGGCAGCAGGCGGATTGCCTTGGCCGTCTGGGCCTCGTGGACCCGTGGGGACCAGGCCCCTAGAGGGCCGCAGGCCAGCAGCAGCGCTAGCGCCGGACGGATCGGAACATGGGTCAAGGGGCCTCCCGGGCCAGGGTGGACTCGGCCTCGCCCATGGGGTCCATGGGGATGCCCAGGGCCCGCAGGCGATGCAGGAGTGTGGTCCGGCGCATGCCCAGGCGCCGCGCCGTTTCACTTTTGTTCCAACCCGAGGACTGGAGGGATTCCAGGATCAGGTGGCGCTCCAGATCTTCCAGGAAGCGCCCCAGATCCTGGTTCTGGGGCAGCTTCGGGAAAGCCACCGAAGGCAGCATGCCGGCGATGGAAGCCGGGAGATCCTGGAGCAGCAGCCGTTCGGGGTCGGAGCCCAGGGCCATGGCGCGTTCCACGGCGTTCTCCAGCTCGCGCACGTTGCCGGGCCAGCCATAGGCCTCCAACGCCTGCAGGGCCGCGGGCTCCACCTGCTTCAAGGGAAGACCCAGTTCCTGGGCAAACTTGCGGGTGAAGTGCGCCACCAGTACCGGGATGTCCTGCGGATGCTCCCGCAGCGGATGCAATTGAATGGGGATCACGTTCAGTCGGTAGAAGAGATCCTCGCGGAACCGCTTCTGCTCCACCAGGCTGCCCAGGTCCTCATTGGTGGCCGCCAGCAGCCGGAAATCGGACTTCACCGTGCGCGTGGATCCAAGCGGTGTGAACTCCCGTTCCTGGATGACGCGCAGCAGCTTCACCTGCAGGTTCATCGGCATGGTGCCGATCTCATCGAGGAACAGGGTGCCGCCTTCCGCCTGCTGGAACCGGCCGGGCCGATCCGTGCGAGCGTCGGTGTAGGCCCCGCGCACATGGCCGAACAGTTCGTCCTCCAGCAGGTTTTCCGGGATGGCCCCGCAGTGGATGGGCACAAAGGGCCCCTGCGCCCGCAGGCTCCATTGGTGGATGGCCTTGGCCGCCAGCTCCTTGCCGGTACCAGAAGGGCCGGTGATGAGGACGGTGGAGGGCGAAGGGGCCACCCGGCGGAGCAGCGCCTGCAGGTTCTGCCAAGTCTCCGACCGACCCACCATCCTGGGCCCGGGCGTTTGCCCCTGAATCTGCTCACGCAGCCGCTTGTTTTCCTGGTTCAACTGCGACTTCTCGATGGCGCGCAACAACGTATGCTCCAGTTCCTCCGCGCGGAACGGCTTGGGCACGTAGTCGTAGATGCCCATCTTCATGGCCTGGAGGGCGGTCTCCACGGACGTGGATCCCGACAGCACCACGACCACGGTGTCGGGCTTGGCCACGGCCTGGCGGGCCAGTTCGAGGCCGCTCAGGTCCGGCAACATCAAGTCCACCACGGCCAAGTCGAAATGCTCGCCGCGCAGGAACTGGGCCGCACGCAGGCCGGAGCCGGTCCCCACCACCTCGTGGCCATGCCGGGACAACAGGGTGCCCACCACCTCTAGGATGGTGGGATCGTCGTCCACCAGCAGGGCTCGAGCCGGGTCCATGTCCTTCAGGGTCCCCAGCCAGAAGGTCACTGTCAAGGTTTGGACAGGCCGGATAACCTATCCGCATGCTTTCCAGATCCAACTTGTGGCAGCGCCTATCCGGAGCCTCGCTTTGGCCGCTGGCCTGGGCCCTGGCTGCCGCTTGCACCCTACCCTGGCTGGTACCGGAGCGCTGGGATGGTCAGGTGGCCACCCGCTGGCTGGTGTTGGGTGGTCTGGTGTGGCTCCTATCTCTGCCCCTGGCCCGAAACCGCCGCTGGGCGGTGGTGCCCCTGGCCCTGGGTCTGGCTGGGTTCACGTTCCTGGGCCTGGCCCGCAAAGCCCGCTGGGAGACCGCGTTGCCCTCCGGGTTCCAGGCCCTGGAGGGCCGGATCGCCGCCCCCTGGACCCTCCAGGGCGAGCGGCTGCGCAGCCAAATCGACCTGACCGTCCCCGAATCCATGAAAGACCTCACCCTGCCCCTCACGGTCCCCGCGGATGGTGACCAACCGCCCCCGGAACCCGGGACACCCGTGCGGTTGCGCGCCGACCTGCGTCCTGTCCGGCCCGCGCCGGTCTTCCTGGCGGAACGCCCCCTCTGGCGCGCCCGGAGCGATGAATCACCTCGGCGCATCCACCTGGCTTCGGCCCAGCTGTTGGAAGGCACTGGCCCTGCCCGACCGTCCCTGCTGTTGCGACTCCAGACCTTCGCCCGGCGCCGTTTCGATGCGCTGCCCCTCGGACCCACCGCCAAGGATCTCTGGGGCGCCCTCGCCCTGGGCATCCCTCCGGCGGACGAGGCTCACTTCAGCGTCTTTGCTGAAAGTGGCACCATCCACATCCTGGTGGTGTCTGGGTTGCAGGTGACCCTCGTGATGGCCGCCATCGAGGCCCTGCTGCGGCGTCTCCGCCTGCGCGGCGCCGCGACCGGATCCATCGCCGCGGGATTGCTGTACTCGGCGCTGGTGGGTTTCTCAGCACCCGTCTGGCGCGGCCTTTTCATGGGTGTGGCGTGGGCGGTGGGGAGGTCCAGCGGGTGGAAGCTGCCACCCGTGGCGGGGTTGCATCTCGCCTTGCTGCTCTGGCTGCTGGGCCACCCAGCCGCAGGCGTGGAACCGGGCTTCCTGCTGGCCTGGTGGGCTCTCCTGGGGCTGCTCTGGGGGGCAGAGCCCCTGGCCGGTCTGCTCTCGCCCCTGCTGGGCCGCCTTGCCCTGCCCTTCGCGCGGCTGGCGGCCCCCTGGCTGTCCACGATGCCCCTGCTGGCCCTGCTGCACGGCGGCGCGCCCTGGTGGGGCATTGTCGCCAACCTGCTGGTCCTGCCCCTGGTGGCCTTCCTCACGCCGGTTTGCCTGGCCCTGATCCTGGTGCCCTTGCCGGGCATCACCCAGGGCGCAGGTGCCGTCCTGACCTGGATGGGCGACCGTCTCGTTCCGGCCCTGACGGGCATCGCGCCCCTGGGCACGGGCATCCTCTGGCCCTGGCTGCTGCTGGCTCTGGGCTGGCTGGCCTTGGCCCACTTCCAGGGTCGATTGAAGCGAACCCGAGCCCTCACGCTGGGACTCGTGGGATTGTCGCTGGGGCTCCTCGCCTTCCGTGGCACGGGCCGGGCACCCGGCACCCTGTCGCTGGAATCCGTGGACATCGGCCAGGGTGATGCCTTGCTGATACGCGTTCCCAACGGAGATGCCACCTTGATCGACACTGGCCCGGGACCGTGGACTGGCCGCCGCCTCGCGCGGGTCTTGAGCCGACGCGGGGTACGTGAGCCCGTGCACCTGGTGCTCACCCACGCCCACGGCGATCACGCCGGCGGCTGGGCCACGCTGTCACGGCTGTGGCCGATCACCACCACATCGGTGCCAGTCACGGCCGAGGATGAGGATCCCTGGACCCCCTACCGGCCTGCTGCTGCGGCGGATCCTGCGGGCTTGCTGCGGGGCGATGCCTGGACCCGAGGTGAGGCGGCTTTCAGCGTGCGCTGGCCCGCCCGCGCCTTCGCCCTGCCGGACGCCAACATGGTGTCAGTGGTGTTGCGCGTGACCTGGCGGGACCGGGAGCTGTGGCTCATGGGCGACGCCCTGGCCGTGCAAGAGCGCGATCTCCTGGGCCTGGGCGATCCGGATTCTTTCCCTCACCGCTTGCTGAAGACCGGACACCACGGCAGCCGCAACGCCTCGGATCCAGCCTGGGTGACCGCGCTGAAGCCGGAGGTGGCCATCATCCCCGCCGGCTTCCACAACCGGTTCGAGCATCCGCACCCCGAGACGCTAGAGACCTTCCGGCGGGAAGGCCTGACACCCTGGATCACGGGACCGTCATGCGGCGTGCGGGTTTCCAGCGTGGAGGGGGGCTGGCGCGTGGACGCCGGGGATGGGTTCTCGGCCTTCACGCCCCTGCGAAAAAGCCTGACGCCCTAAGGATCTCCACCAGCCGCCGGCTGCCCTCTGCGTGGTTGGCCTTCCATTGGGCCTGGGCGTCGGGGCCCACGTCGTTCACCACCACCAACGCCGCACCAAAAGGAACT